>JAIEBK010000099.1 GCA_029070945.1 Muribaculaceae bacterium | reverse complement strand
AGGCTGACAAGCAATATTCCGAGGTCGACAAGCTTCGTCTTGATGTTCTTCTCATGTAGAACCAGAACGCCGTAGAAGAATGGTATAAGCACACTTCCCCTGCGTATCATGGACACTATAGAGATCATTGATCCGGCTTCAGACAGAGAATAGAAATAGGCGAGGTCCGCCCCCGTCAGGAAAACCGAGATTCCTATGATAGCCCACTTCCAGTGGAAAGGTGTGGAACTCTGCTTATGCATTCTTCGGAGTATCAGCACGGCGACACTCATCATCGCTAATTGATATAGCGAATACCAGCTCTGCACCATCAGAGGCTCGAACCGTGTCATCAGATACTTGTCATAGAGAGCGCTTACTGCTCCCAGAGCCGTTGCTCCGACCGACATCCAAAGCCATTTGCTGTGCTTGAACGAGAACCCTTCCTTAGATCCTACACGGCCGATCATGAAGAGCGAGGCGAAACCCAGCAGAATGCCGCACCACTGGATGAAATTCAGTTGTTCTCCGAAGATTAGCAAAGCGCCTACGAGTACCATCACAGGTCGGGAAGCGTTGATCGGTCCCTGTATCGTCAGCGGAAGATGCTTGATCGCGAAATATCCTAAAATCCATGAAGAAAGCACGATGACCGACTTGGTCGCTATCAGCAGATGTCCCGTGAGTCCCTCGCCGGGCCCCGTCCCTCCATGTGCCAGACACTCTGCGAGCACCGGACTCATCAGCAATGTGCCGAAAAGTGTATTGAACCATAGTACAAGCGGTACGTTATTGTCTTTCAGCGAGATCTTCTTCATCACATCATAAAATCCCAGACCTACCGCTGATACCAAAGCAAATATTATCCACATATTTTTTTATTCTATTTCATTAAATTTTAATTACCCAATGCTCCTGACCTTATAACCCCTTAACCTAATAACCTTTCAAATTATTTATGTGAAAATTGAATTTTATTTCAAAATATTTTGTCAGTTCAAAAATTTACATTACCTTTGCAGTGTATTAGTACGCTATTACACTAATGTTGAAAAATTCTTTTGAATTTCTGTTACATTTCAGTGTTTTCTTGCGTCTAACACACATATTATATAACAACCGCGACAATTTAATTATGAATTATGCATTGGATAAAAATGTAATCTCCCTCCGCGATATCAACAAGACCTATCCCGGAGTAGTGCCACTCCACGTGCTCAAGGATATTTCCCTCGATATCAGAAAGGGAGAGCTTGTTTCCATAATGGGAGCATCGGGATCAGGAAAGTCTACGCTCCTGAATATTCTTGGAATCCTTGATAGCTATGATTCAGGTAGCTACACCCTTGATGGTGTCCTTATCAAGGACCTCTCCGAGAATCGCGCGGCTGAGCTTCGCAACCGTATGATTGGATTCGTCTTTCAGTCGTTTAATCTCATAAACTATAAAAATGCCCTTGAGAATGTGGCGCTCCCGCTCTTTTATCAGGGTGTAGGGCGAAAAAAGCGTAATGCCCTCGCAATGGAGCAGCTTGAGCGTATGGGACTCGCCGACCGTGCACATCATCTTCCCGGTGAGCTTTCCGGTGGTCAGAAGCAGCGCGTCGCAATAGCCCGTGCCCTTGTCACAAAACCATCGCTCATTCTCGCTGACGAGCCTACGGGCGCCCTTGATTCCAAGACCTCTAAGGAGGTGATGCAGGTGTTCCGTGACCTTAACGACACCGGCATGACCATTGTTATTGTAACCCACGATCCAACTGTAGGTGCCGCCACCGACCGCATCATACGGATCATCGACGGTCGCATCCAATCCTAAATTCCAAATTCTCAATTCTAAATTAAACAGATGTTCGATCTTTTTCGGGAAATATCCCAGACGATAAAAAACAACAGGCTCCGCACCATACTGACCGGCATTGCGGTAGCCTGGGGCATATTCATGCTGATCGTGCTTCTGGGAGCCGCCCGGGGCGTCGTCAACAACTATGAGAACGAGTCTTCTAACTCGAGCGTCAATTCCATTCGCCTATGGAGCGGAACTACCTCAATGCCTTACAAAGGCTATAAGGATGGCCGGTGGATTCGTCTGAGGGATAAGGATATGGATGCTGTCTCGGGCGAGGTGGACGCTGTGTCGGAAGTAGCTATCTCTACTTCAGCTTCCGGTTTCAATATCGTAGGCCCGAAAGACTATGTCTCAGGAGGCTTTGAAGCTGTATATCCCGACGAAGCACGCACGCAGAGAATAACCCGGATCGAGGGTCGCTTTATCAATCAGAAGGATATTGAAGACCATCGACGCGTGATGGTGGTCAGTCGGGACAATGCCGCCCTTCTCTTCGGCGATGCGGAAAAGGCTCTCGGTCAGGAAGTCAAGGCTATGGATCTCTCATGGAAAGTGGTGGGAGTATACACGCATAGATGGAGGAAGGATTCCTTTGTGCCATATACTACCTATAAGGCCATTACCGGAGGTGACGGCTATGTCGACGAGATGACAGTGCGTGTGGAGGGTATCACTACCGATATTGAAGCGGAAGAGACCGAATCTCAGGTCCGCTCTGTTCTTGCCCGTCGGCATGAGTTTGATCCGGCCGACACCAATGCCGTATGGATCTGGAACCAGTTTGCCAACTTTCTTAAGCAGGGGCAGGCAATGGTATATCTTAATCTTGCGGTCTGGATTATTGGAATCCTGACCCTGCTGACAGGAATAGTAGGTGTTAGCAACATAATGTTTGTCTCAGTCCGCGAGCGTGTGCATGAGATCGGTATCCGTCGTGCCATCGGAGCTAAACCTAAAAGCATAATAATTCAGATTCTTGCAGAGAGCGTGGCCATAACAGCGCTTTTCGGATATATAGGTCTTGTCGCAGGAATGGCGTTGCTCGAGCTTCTGAAGCCGCTGCTTGAGGATCAGGCCGGATTTTCCAATCCTACGGTCGATATTGCCATAGCTGTTCAGGTGACATTGGCTCTTATAGTAGCCGGAGCCATTGCCGGTCTTTTCCCTGCGATAAAGGCTACTAAAGTAAAACCTGTAGAAGCGCTTCGTGACGAATGAAAACAGCATTTTTCGATATTGAGAACTGGCGCGAGATTGGCGCCACCCTTGCCCGAAACAAGACGCGCACGTTCCTTACGGCGTTCGGTATCTTCTGGGGCACAGCTATGCTCGCCATGCTTTTCGGTGGTGCGCAGGGGTTTGAAGGTGTGATGCGGCGTAACTTTGCGGGATTCTCCACAAATCTCGGCGGATGCTTCCCCAACAGACGCACCGAGCCCTATAAAGGATTCAATAAAGGGTCCTCCTGGGGAATGACCACGCGCGACGTGGAACTGATCCGGCAGCAGGCTCCTGCCATCGAATACAGTACGGAAATGAACCAGCGTTCTGCCACAGTCGCCTTTCGCACGAAGACCAAGAGCGCGAGCGTAGCCGGAGTGGAGGGTGACTATGCCAAGATAATGACACCCGTCATAAGCGACGGTCGTTTCATCAACCATTCAGATGTATCGCTCGAACGTAAGGTGGCGGTATTAGGGAAGAATGTTGCTACATCGCTTTTCGGCAATGACTCTCCGGTAGGAAAATACGTAAGCCTCGACGGCCTCTATTTCCTTGTCGTGGGAGTTGCCTCCCAGCTATCCGACGCAACTATCGGCATGAGACTCGACGATGGGGTCATACTTCCTTCATCTACCATGCGGCGCGCCTACAATTGGGGTAATTCGGTTGGATTCTTCGTGTATACCGCACCCCAGGGGCATTCCCCCGCCGAAAATGAACCGGTTATCCGCCGTGTCCTTTCGTCGGCACACTCCATTAGTCCGGACGACCGGCAGGCAATAGAGTTTATGGATATCTCGGAGATGTTTGAGATGATCGACAATCTTTTCCTCGGTATATCGCTGCTTGCTATCTTCGTGGGATTCGGCTCGCTTCTCGCCGGAGTAATAGGTGTCGGAAACATCATGTGGATCGTGGTTAAGGAACGCACTCAGGAGTTCGGTATACGCAGGGCAATAGGAGCGAAACCACTCGATATAACTGTTCAGGTCCTCTCCGAAAGCATCATGCTTACTCTCGTGGCCGGAACCCTCGGCGTATGTTTCGGCGCTCTTGTGCTCGGAGTGGCGGATAAGATGACCTATGATCCCGTTCTCGGTCACGCCGGATTCGAGCTTTCCTTCAGGGCCGCTATAACCATTGTCGCCCTCTTCTTTATACTCGGCTCCGCTGCCGGAACTATCCCCGCCATCCGGGCCATGAAGATAAAGCCCATAGAAGCCCTCAACGACAAATAATAAACTCCCTAAACTAACAATATGAAAAAAGCCCTTAAGATCCTGCTTTGGATCATTGTAGCAGCAATCGTGCTTGGCACATTCTATTTCCTTTACCGTAATTCCCGCCCGAAGGAGGAGCATTACGCAACCGTTACTCCTGAAATCACCGATATCCGTCGCACGACGGTGCTCAACGGTAAGATCGAACCCCGCGACGAGATTCAGGTCAAGCCGCAGATATCCGGAATCATTTCCCAGATAGATGTGGAGGCCGGCGATTTCGTGCATGAGGGCGACGTTATAGCCCGAATTAAGGTCATACCCGAGGCTTCCCAGCTTTCCAACGCCCAGTCGCGCATAGACGCTGCTCAGGTGGAGGTCGACGATGCTTTGGTTAAGTTTAATCGCAGCAAGGATCTCTTCGATAAGAAAGTTATTTCGCGCGAGGAATATGAGAACGCCGAGAAGACTCTTGTGAAAGCCCGTCAGGATCTTGACTATGCAAAGGATTCTTACCGTATCGTGAAGGAAGGTGTCTCCCAGTTTAACGCGCAGGAGAGTAATACACTCGTCAGGGCTACCATCACCGGTCTTGTCCTCGATGTCCCCGTCAAGGTCGGTTCCTCTGTGATTCAGGCAAATACTATGAACGATGGCACTACCGTCGCAACCATAGCCGATATGACCAACCTTATATTCAAGGGTAATGTCGACGAGACTGAAGTCGGACTCCTTAAGCCCGGTATGGCAATGGATATCACCATCGGCGCTGTCGCCGACCTGCATCCTTCCGCAGTGCTCGAGTACATTTCTCCCAAAGGCACAGAAAACAACGGCGCCAACACATTCGAGATCAAGGCGGCCCTTACAGTTGATGATGTATCGGCCCTTCGATCAGGGTATAGCGCCAATGCCTCAATCCTCCTCTCTGAGGCTAAAGATGTGTTGAGCCTTCCGGAGAGTGTGGTGGTATTTGAGCGTGACAGCACATTCGTTTATGTACGTACTGATACAGTTCCGTCTCCCGTATACGAGCGCCGTTCAGTCGAGACCGGTCTTTCCGACGGCATCAACGTAGAGATAAAGAAAGGCATAAAGAAATCCGACGTGATCAGAGCCGAAAAGCTCTGACCGGCATGATAGGGACGCTCGGCCCGTGCATCCGGTGACGTCTATCCGGCTAATTAGATATTTTTGTTCAAATCCTTAGCTTAAGCGAAGGAAATCCACCTCTAAAATATGAAAAAAATACTCATAATATTTCTCCTCCTTACATGTGCGACAATGCTCAACGCTCAACGTCCAACGCACAATGCATGGACTCTCGACTCCTGCATCAGTTATGCCGTAACCCACAATATCGAGGTCCGTCAGCGTATCAATGCCGCACGCCAGGGTGAATTGGCGGTGAAAGAGGCTAAAGACAGGGTACTTCCTACACTGAGCGGTTACGGATCGGAAAACTTCAGTTTCGGTCGTGGACTTACAGCCGACAATACCTACGCCAACCGTAACACCAACTCTTTCTCCGTAGGGGCCCAGCTGTCTCTGCCGTTGTTTCAGGGGTTGCGTGTGGTGCGCTCGGTAAAGTATTCCGAAACATCCCTCAGGGCTCTTGTAGAGCAGTCGGAGGCTTCTAAAGATGATGTCACTGTCAATGTTATGGCAGCATTCCTTCAGGCCCTGTATTCCCGTGAAGCTCTTGGAGTCGCCCGCATGAGTCTTGGCGTATCAAGAGATGAACTTAAACGCCGTGAGCTCCTTCTGGAGGCCGGGAAGATACCTGAACTCGATCTGTATGAGGCACGTGCCCAGGTGAGCCGTGACGAACTGACTGTTGTCAATGCACAGAACGACAGCGTAATGGCGCTCCTGGATCTTGCCAACCTGCTTAATATCGGGAGCGACGGCTCATTCGACATCATGCCGCTCGGTCAGGAGGATCTTCCGTTGCCCTCGCTCGAAGAGGTATGGGCCAATATGCAGATGGCCAACCATACTCTGCGTGCCGCCGCTATCAGAAGGCAGGCGGCAGGTGAAAGCGTGGATCTCGCGAAGTCAGGCTATCTTCCCACTCTGTCATTCAATGCCGGACTCGGCACCAACTACTATAAGACATCGGGCTTTATCAACGAGGGATTCGCTGCCCAGATGCGCCACAATTTCTCAAAGTCTTTGGGTTTCTCGCTTAATATTCCTATCTTTGATGGCTTCTCGACCCGTAATTCTGTCACGAGGGCCCGGTTGGAGCAGGTCAATTCCGAACTGGATCTTGAGAATACCCGCCAGCAGCTTTATAAAACCATTTCTACGGCTCATGCCCAGGCTTTGGCTGCCGAGGCCAAGGAAAAGGCTTCTGAGGCAGCCGTTCAGAATACAAAGGCGGCATTCGACGCCATGACCGTGAAATACGACAATGGACGTGCCAATGCCACCGAATATGAAAAGGCTAAGACTGACTACATCAATGCGGTTGCCGACCGTCTGCAGGC
>JAIEBK010000098.1 GCA_029070945.1 Muribaculaceae bacterium | reverse complement strand
TGGGATTGCGCACGATGATCGACTTCCATTTCTCCGATCACTGGGCCGATCCGGGTCAGCAGGAGATGCCGGAAGCGTGGAAGAGGCTTTCTTTCGAGGACCAGAAGAAGGCTTTGGCAGTCCATGTCACCGAAACCCTGACAGCCCTTAAGAATATAGGCGTCACTCCCGAGTGGGTGCAGATCGGCAACGAGACGACCCCCGGAATGATGCTCCCTGTCGGCTCTCTTGATAATCCGGAGCAACTCACAGCACTCAACAATGCCGGATACGACGCAGTGAAGGCTGTATTGCCCGATGCGAAGGTGATCGTGCATCTCGACAACGGATATGACCGTGAGCGGTTTGACAGGATGTTCGGCATGTTCGAACAGAACGGCGGCAAATATGACATGATAGGCATGTCGATATATCCCTATTGGGCGGCACAGAACGGATACAAAGGAGGCTGGGAAGGAGTGACCGCCGACGCCATCGCCAACATAGACTATCTGAAGCAACGTTACGGACGCTCGGTCATGATATGTGAGGTAGGAATGCCATACGATCAGGGCGAATTATGCGCCGAGTTCATAAAAAAGCTTATGGCGGCGGACTCGGAGGGAATATTCTATTGGGAACCGGAAGCGCCGGAAGGTTATAACGGCGGCTATAACTTAGGATGCTTTGAGAAGGGCACACCGACCAAAGCCCTGACTCCCTTCAGGGACTGATCTTTGACCGGATAGAAAGCCTGCCATATCGGCAGGCTTTTCTTCTGAAAGTCCGGTCTGATTTGGAGGATTATAAAAAAATGATTATTTTTGTAATCAGGAAAAAGGTGTATACAGATACTGTTTAACTAAAAAATTATAATATGTTGAAAACCTACTTGATGTCGCTGCTGATGATGGCGGTGACGGTGCTGGGACTCAGTGCTCAGGTGACGTCTGATCCTACTCCGCTGCAGGAGGATTCAAAGGACGTGAAGATTCTTTTCCATGCTGACCAGGGCAATAAAGGGCTTATGGGTCTCCCTGCGACAGCCAAGGTATATGCCCATACAGGCGCCTGCCTGAGCAACGGCAGCAACTGGGTGAACGCTCCGGCATGGGGAGATAACGCTGATAAATATCAGCTTACCTATGTCAGCGAAAACCTGTGGCAGCTTTATATCGGCGACATCCGGGAGTATTACGGCATCACCGACCCGTCGGTAAACGTGACACGCCTTGCGTTCGTGTTCCGTACGGCCGACAAGTCGAAGGAAGGCAAGGGTGACGGCAATTCTGACATATTCATTAATGTCCTTGACGCAGGGCTGCAGGTAGCCATAGAGTCAGGATTGAGCGGATCGATCGTGACTCCCTCCACCGGAGAAGTGACCTTTAAGGTAGGCACAACAAAGGTTGCGGACATTACGCTGACTGTCAATGGTAAAGAGATTGGCGCCGTAAAAGCGTCCAAACTTCTGACAGTTTCATATACCTTCCCCGGAGCCGGCAGCTATGAGGTAAAGGCTACCGCAACCGCAGGCGGACAGACGGTGACCGACGTAAAGAACTTCACCTTTATCGAGGAGTCTAAAGCCGAGAACTATCCGGGCGGAACACCGAAGATGGGTCCGGTAAGGAATGCGGACGGAAGCGTAACATTCTGCCTCGGGGCTCCTGGAAAGAGCAGCGTGATGCTTATAGGCGCTTGGAACGACTATCAGGCCGACAACAAATACATGATGAAATATCAGGATGTAAACGGCATGCGTTATTTCTGGATTACTGTCGATGGCCTTGACAATACCGGACAGTATGGATATTATTTCCTTGTCGACGGTTCGCTGAAGGTCGGTGATCCATATGCGCGCCTGGTGCTTGACCCCTGGAACGACAAGTATATTACCACTGACGTATATCCCGATCTCCCGGCTTATCCTTTCGATAAGATCGAGGGTGTGCCCTTAGCTGTCTATCAGGGAAATATCAATGACTATGACTGGAAGGTGAAGAACTTCAAGGGCGCGGCTCCCTCAGATCTCATCATCTACGAGCTGCTTTTCCGCGACTTTACCGGCACCGAGGGTAAGGCCAATGGTAATGGTACGGTGCGTATGGCCATAGAAAAGATTCCCTACCTGAAGACTCTCGGTGTGAACGCCATTGAAGTTCTCCCGATCAATGAGTTTAACGGCAATATCTCCTGGGGCTATAATCCCAACTTCTATTTTGCCCCTGACAAGGCATACGGCACACCTGATGACTATAAGGAATTCATAGATATCTGCCACCAGAACGGTATGGCCGTCATCCTTGACATGGTGTTTAACCAGAGCGACGGACTACATCCCTGGTATCAGATGTATACCCCGCAAAACAATCCTTTCTACAATGTGAACGCACCTCACGCCTATAGTGTGCTCAACGACTGGAACCAGGGTTTCCCGATGGTGCAGGAGCAGTGGAAAGACGTGCTCGAGTACTGGATGACCGAGTATAAGTTTGACGGATTCCGTTTTGACCTTGTAAAGGGTCTTGGCAACAATGACTCTTACGCCAATTCCGGAGACGCGGCTACAAATGCCTACAATCAATCGCGCGTCGACCGTATGCGCGAGCTTCAGAAAGTTGTGGAAGCAGTCAATCCCAACGGATATTTCATCAACGAGAATCTCGCGTCGGCACAGGAGGAGAACGCTATGGCCGCTACCGGCCAGCTTAACTGGGCTAACATCAACGAAGCCGGTTGCCAGTTTGCGATGGGGTACCAGAGCGACAGCAATCTCAATCCATTCTATGCTCCTAAAGACGGCTCCCGCCTGTGGGGATCTACAGTATCCTATCTTGAGAGCCATGACGAGCAGCGTCTCGCCTACAAGCAGAATCTGTATGGCGAATCAGGAGTGAAAGGAAAGATTGTCAATTCCCTGCATCGACTGGGATCTGCTGCAGCGCAGATGATCCTTGCACCTGGCGCACATATGATATGGCAGTTCTCGGAACTCGGTAACTATGACAATACAAAGAACAGTGACGGAGGAAACAATACCGATCCCAAGACTGTACGCTGGAGCCTGCTGGATAACTCCAACAGAAGAGGATTGTATGACAGCTATTGTGAGCTTATCGCGATACGCAACGGAAATCCGGAACTTTTTGCCGAGACTGCATCGTTCGAGAATAACTGTGCGCAGTCCAACTGGGCCGGTGGACGCACCATGGTCTCAAAGGCCGGGAATAAGGAACTGATCACGGTCATTAATCCGAATATCGACAAGGAGATTACGGTAACCGTAAACTTCAGCGTCAAAGATAACTCGGCATATCAGATAGTATCGAAATCGTATAACTCGAATCCCTCATTCAATGCTTCCGGCAATACAGTGACCGTACCGGCCAACTGCTATGTGTCTATCGGAAGTATGGATGTGGCCGGAGTAGAGAATGTATGGAATGACTCCGCTTCCTCAGCCTTGAGAGTTCATAGAGAGGGCAACTGCATAGTAGTGGATCACGCAGGTGCTCCCGTTGAGATCTTTACGGTCGACGGACGCAAGGTGGCGACTCTTCCGGAGTCCGGACGCTTCGAGTCCGGCGCAGGAGTGTATGTAGTGACAAACGGAAAGGATACGGTCAAGATCGTGCTTTAACGAAATTCCTGATATAATGAACAAAGCCCGCCGCATCGGTGGGCTTTGTCGTTTATCGTGGAGCGCTGTAAGAGGTGCGTGTTAACGTTTGTCCTCAGGCCTGACCGATCACCTCTTCCGGAGTCAGGATCTCCAGCGCGCGGGTGCCCCGCTTGGTACCGGTAAGATATGCGATGCGGTCGTCAAGACCGATGTGGTCTTCCGATACGATCTGGCGGACTGCGTCGACGGAATGGCGTGGGTCTTCCTTCCCTTCATGCGGGAAATAATAGGCCGAAACGCCGTAGCTCAGAGCGAGCCAGCGGTATACCTCCATATTGTGGCAGATGGCAAACGTCGGGTTGTTACCTCGGAACGATGCTATGAAGCGTGCCGCAATTCCGCCGAATGCGTCGGTAAATATCGCTTTGGTTCCTACTCTGGTTTCAGACAGCACGGCCTGACGCGCAAGGAAGGAGGTGATGTCGTCGTCGGTCAATGGAGGAATCTCCATCTTCTGGCGCAGGGAGTTCTCCACCTCCACGGCAACCTTGGTCATGGTGGTCACTGCTTCGACGGGATATTTCCCGTATGCCGTCTCTCCTGAGAGCATGATGGCGTCGGCGCGCTGATAGACTGCGTTGGCTACGTCGGAGATCTCCGCACGTGTAGGACGCGGATGCTCGATCATGGTATGGAGCATCTGGGTGGCTACGATCACAGGCTTGTGCGCCTTGATGCACTTATGGATCATCATTGACTGTATACCTGGAATTTTCTCTGCAGGCACCTCGATTCCAAGGTCGCCGCGCGCTACCATGATGCCGTAGCATGCCTCGAGAATGCTGTCGAAATTATCGATACCCTCCTGGTTCTCTATCTTGGATATGATCTTGATGGGAGAGTGGCGTTCGTCAAGGATCGACTGTACCTCCCTGACATCGGCCGCCGAGCGCACGAATGAATGCGCTATGAAGTCTACCCCGAGGTCTACCGCATAGCCGATATTACGCTTGTCGCGTTCTGTCACGGCGGGGAGATCGATGCATACTCCCGGCAGGTTGACGCTCTTGCGGGAACCAAGCGATCCGTCATTGTCGGCTACCGCATGTATGGCCTTTCCCTCGATATCCCTGATGGTGAACTCCAGCTCTCCATCGTCGATAAGCACACGGTCGCCGGGCTTCACAACGTTGGCTATGTCGGCATAGTTGAGGTTGATGACGCTCTGTGATGTCTTTCCGTCAGGATTACCGTAAAATGTCACGGCATCTCCGGCGTGAAACTCAACAGGTTCTCCCGTTTCTGTGACGGTGGTGCGGATCTCCGGACCCTTGGTGTCCATCATGATTGCCAGCGACGGATCTGCCGCGCGGGTATTATTCACGATCTTCGTGAATCCATCAAGTTCGAGATGCGCTGAATTCATGCGCACCACATTGACGCCGGCCTCCGCCAGCTGCTTTATAAACTCCACGTCGCATCGCTTGTCAGACACCGTGGCAACTATCTTGGTAAACTTCAGCATTGTATGTCAGTTTTAAGTTTTCAGTTTTAAG
>JAIEBK010000097.1:21283-22863 GCA_029070945.1 Muribaculaceae bacterium | reverse complement strand
GAAGCAGTGGCGGAAACGCTTCATACTCCGGTCGACCTTACAGGACTGCAGGGAGCATATAAAACTCCTGCACTCCTCACCCCGGAGAGAATCATTTCCGCCTACGATCCTGTGCCAATGACCATAGCCCTCAAATCGGATCCTCAGGGATTCGAGACACTGCGCAATTCATATCCCTTACACAGCGAGTTACTTTAAATGGTTTAAGATGTTTATATGGTTTAAAGAGTTTAAACGGTTTAGGATGTTTAAATGGTTTATGAAGTTTATATAGTTTAAACCCACTAAACCACTTAAACCATTTAAACTATCTAAACTATTTAAACCTTTTAATTCTACAGTGCGAAGTCGTCGCCGAATAGATCCTCTGCATTGTCGGATGCGTCCGGTTCGGCTGCTATGTCCATATCATCGTCAGATACTACCTTGCTGTCACGGCCGGGAAGGAAAGGATTGCCTGCCGGCTTACGCGAGTCACGATCAGATTTCATCTTCTCAATGATTTTGTCGGCTATCTCCTCTGCAAGCTCCTGATTTTCCTTAAGCACGCGTTTCACCGCGTCACGCCCCTGGCCGAGCTTGCTGCCGTTGTAGCTGAACCATGCACCCGACTTCTGTATGATTCCATTCTCCACGCCGAGATCCACGATCTCACCTACACGAGAGATACCCTCACCGAAAAGGAGCTCGAATTCTGCCTTCATGAATGGAGGAGCCACCTTATTCTTCACTACCTTCACCTTAGCCGTACGGCCCACAGCCTGCTCACCGTCCTTAATAAATCCGCTTGCACGGATCTCAAGACGCACGGAGCTGTAGAACTTGAGTGCGTTACCGCCGGTAGTTGTCTCGGGATTACCGAACATAAGGCCTATCTTCTCACGGATCTGATTGATGAAGATACAGCACGTACGTGTCTTGGCTATAGTGCCTGTGAGCTTTCGCATAGCCTGGCTCATAAGACGTGCATGAAGACCTACGTTCTTGTCACCCATCTCTCCCTCGATCTCAGCCTTTGGAGTAAGGGCGGCAACAGAGTCGACCACCAGAACATCGATCGCGCCGGAATTGATAAGCTGCTCGGCAATGTCGAGAGCCTGCTCGCCATTATCCGGTTGGGCTATCCAGAGGTTGTTGACATCGACACCAAGTTTCTCGGCATAAAAACGGTCGAAAGCATGCTCGGCATCCACTATGGCGCATATACCTCCCATCTTCTGGGCCTCCGCTATCACATGGATAGCAAGAGTGGTCTTACCGGAAGATTCCGGACCATATATCTCGGTGATCCTTCCTCGCGGGAGACCTCCTACACCAAGAGCGTAGTCAAGGCCGATGGAGCCGGTAGGGATAACCTCTACATCCTGTACGGCATCATCGCCAAGGCGCATGATGGTGCCCGTACCGAAATCCTTCTCAAGGTGAGCCATCGCCATATCGAGTGCCTTACGCTTTTCATCCATATCGGCTATGCGTCCGCCGTTTGGTTTCTTTACAACTTTCTTTGCCATAGTATATTGTTTAATTGTTTAATCGTTTAAATGTTTAAAAGGCTAAAGATTTATATTTAATATATGGAG
>JAIEBK010000097.1:12934-21183 GCA_029070945.1 Muribaculaceae bacterium | reverse complement strand
ACTGCAAAGGTAGCGGTTTTACACTGACGCTCCAAAATTAAAACCTTAATAAATCTTAATAAAAAGGGTATGACTGCACAAAATATGCAGTCATACCCTTAAATATGTATTTAAATCATTATTATACCATATATTAAGAATTTGCAAAATCGCGTACCACAAAACGTAAAACGCGCATGCAAAACTAACCTACGGATGCGCCGGGGACAACGAAGGCTGAAGGGGAGATTACAGTCAGCTTACCATCGGGATTCACAGCCGAGAGAATCATGCCCTGACTCTCTATTCCCATCATCTTGCGGGGCTCGAAGTTAGCAACAAAGCATATCTCTTTGCCGACGAGCACCGAGGGGTCTTCATAACTCTCTGCAATACCGCTAAGTATGGTGCGCTTTCCCATGCCGTCATCAATAAGGAACTGAAGAAGTTTCTTAGACTTCTTCACCTTGGAGCATTCCAACACCTTCCCCACACGGATATCCACTTTCTCGAAAGTCTCGAACTCCACGTTCGGCTTCACATCAGCAGGCTTCCACTCGGCGAGTCTGTTTTTCTCTTTGGCATCGTTAAGTTTCTTCACCTGTGCCTCTACCACGGAATCCTCTATCTTCTCGAAAAGCAGCTCAGGCTCTCCTATTTGCGCACCTGCCGGAACAAGGTCGAAACATCCGAGCATATCCCAGGAGATCTTATCGCCGCCGAGCATTTTCACGAGTTTCTCCGACATAAATGGAAGGAACGGCTCGAATGCTATCGAGAGGTTGGCACATGTCTGGATGGCGATATTAAGAATGGTGCCCGTACGCTCCATATCTGTCTTTGCCACTTTCCATGGCTCTGTCTCCTGCAGGTATTTGTTGCCGGCGCGCGCCATGTCCATAGCGAGCTTCAGCGCCTCGCGGAAATGGAATGTATCCAATGCCTCGGTCATCTCGCTCTTTAGCCTGCCGATTTCCTCTATGAGCTGAGTGTCTGCAACCTCCATGGTGCCTACAGCCGGAACCTTACCGTCGAAATACTTATGTGTGAGCACCACGGCGCGGTTGATGAAGTTGCCCAGAATAGCCACAAGTTCAGAATTATTGCGGGCCTGGAAGTCTTTCCATGTAAAGTTGTTGTCCTTAGTCTCCGGAGCGTTTGCCGTGAGCACATAGCGCAAGGTGTCCTGTTTGCCGGGAAGTTCCTCCAGATATTCATGCAGCCATACGGCCCAGTTGCGTGAAGTGGAAATCTTGTCGTTTTCCAGATTAAGGAACTCGTTGGCAGGAACGTTGTCGGGCAGATTGTAGCTGCCGTCGGCCATCAGCATCGAAGGAAATACGATGCAGTGGAAAACGATGTTGTCCTTTCCGATGAAATGGAGCATACGGGTCTCCGGGTCCTTCCACCAACGCTCCCATCCATCGCCAAGAGCCTCAATCGTATTTGATATATAGCCGATCGGAGCATCAAACCATACATAAAGCACCTTACCTTCGGCGCCTTCCACCGGAACGGGGATACCCCAGTCAAGGTCGCGGCTTACGGCGCGTGGCTGAAGTCCGAGATCAAGCCAGGACTTGCACTGTCCGTAGACGTTCGGTTTCCACTCCTTATGCTGCTCGAGTATCCATTCCCTGAGCTTCGGCTCCCACTTGTCGAGAGGAAGAAACCAATGGAATGTCTCTTTGAGTACCGGAGTATTGCCGGTAATGGCCGATTTCGGATTTATGAGGTCGGTGGCGTTGAGCGATGTACCGCATTTCTCACACTGGTCGCCATACGCCTTCTCATTGCCGCAATGAGGGCATGTGCCTGTCACATACCGGTCGGCGAGAAACTGTCCCGCCTCCTCGTCGTAGAGCTGCATTGAGCTTTTCTCCACAAACTCACCCTTATCGTAAAGGCGGCGGAAGAAGTCGGAGGCAGTCTTGCGATGCGTCTCTGAAGTGGTGCGTCCATAGACATCAAACGATATACCCAGCTCCTCGAATGATTTCTTTATTATATTGTGATAGCGGTCTACTATGTCCTGAGGTGTCACACCCTCCTTTTTCGCCTTGATTGTAATGGGGACACCGTGCTCGTCGCTGCCACCAACAAAAAACACTTCCTCTCCCTTTAGACGGAGATAGCGTGCGTAGATGTCGGCCGGGACATATACTCCGGCAAGGTGTCCTATGTGGACAGGGCCGTTGGCATAGGGGAGGGCCGACGTGATAAGCGTTCTTTTAAATTTCTTGTCCATTGCGTGATGCGTTGTTGTATGTTGTGGGTGATGCGTTGTGCGTAGTACGGAGTTTTCCGTCAGATGCCAACGATGTCCGTCCTACATCGCCTTTATATAGACAACGTAGAACGGACAACGTATAGTGTACTGCGATATGCGTAAAACGTGCAACGTAAAACGCACAATGCAAAAACTTATTTTTCCTCTTTCTTGAGAATATCTCTGATTTCCGTAAGAAGTTTCTCTTCAGCTGACGGAGCCGGAGGAGCTGCAGGCGCCTCTTCCTCTTTCTTCTTAAACTTCATTATTACACGCAGAGCAAAGAATATAGAAAGAGCTATGATTATGAAGTCAACGATATTCTGGATGAACATACCGTAGTTGAATGTAACGGCTTCCCTAATCACTTCTCCCGCCGCGTCTACCTCAGCAGGACGGAGGACACTCTTCATGTCGGTGAAGTTCATATTGCCGGTGCATAGTGATACCACAGGCATGATTATATCGTTGACGAGCGAGGATACTATCTTTCCGAACGCACCGCCGATGATAACACCGACCGCCATATCGATCACGTTGCCTTTCATGGCGAACTCCTTGAAATCAGATAAAAATTTTCCCATTTTCTTTCTTATTTTATTGTTAATTCATAGTCATAGTGGATCAAGAGTAAATCCTCGATGCAAAATTAACAATAATTATCGTTATTTAGTTTAAAAAATACGAAAATATAGATGATTAACAAAAAAAATTTGCTATCTTTGCACTGTAAAACCCGCAAAGGCTTGTCCTGATGAGGTCCAAAAGTCCGAAACAAGGACTAACTTACAGTTTTACAGGCGATAAATAGAATTTAACCCAATAAAGTTAAACAATTAGGTAATATGACAAAGATTGGTATTAACGGTTTCGGCCGCATCGGTCGTTTCGTTTTCCGCGCTTCCACCAAGCGTGACGACATCGAGGTTGTTGCAATCAACGACCTTCTCCCCGTAGACTACATGGCATACATGCTTAAGTATGACACAATGCACGGCCGCTTCGAAGGCACCGTAGACTACGATATGGACAAGAGCCTCCTCATCGTAAACGGCAAGCCCATCCGTGTCACCGCATGCAAGAACCCCGCTGAGATCGGCTGGGGCGAGGCCGGTGCTGAATACGTAGTTGAGTCAACCGGTCTCTTCCTAACCGAAGAAAAGGCTAAGGCTCACATTGAGGCAGGTGCTAAATATGTAGTTATGTCAGCTCCTTCAAAGGACGCTACTCCGATGTTCGTAGTTGGTGTGAACGCCGATACATATGCCGGCCAGCAGTTCGTATCCAACGCTTCCTGCACTACCAACTGTCTCGCTCCTATCGCTAAGGTGCTCAACGACAAGTTCGGTATCAAGGAAGGCCTTATGACTACCGTTCACTCCACTACAGCTACTCAGAAGACTGTAGACGGTCCCTCCATGAAGGACTGGCGCGGTGGCCGTGCCGCTTCCGGCAACATCATCCCCTCATCCACAGGTGCTGCAAAGGCTGTGGGTAAAGTTATCCCCGAGCTCAACGGTAAGCTTACCGGTATCTCAATGCGTGTCCCCACTCTCGACGTATCTGTTGTAGACCTTACCTGCAACCTCGAGAAGCCCGCTACCAAGGAGCAGATCTGCGCTGCAATGAAGGAAGCTGCAGAAGGCGAACTCAAGGGAGTACTCGGCTACACTGAAGACGCAGTTGTAAGCTCTGACTTCCTCGGCTGCCCCCTCACTTCTATCTTCGACGCAAACGCAGGCGTATACCTGACTGACAACTTCGTAAAGGTTATCTCTTGGTATGACAACGAGATCGGCTACTCAAACAAAGTGCTTGACCTCATCGCTGTAATGAAGAAGTACAACGGTTAATTAATCCGAATATAATAAAGAAAGGGATGCTGTAATATTACAGCATCCCTTCTTTATTATTCTATTCGTCAATTCATAATGCACAATTCTTAAAAAAAGGAGAGATCTAAGATCTCTCCTTTTATGTCAGCAAATCAATTATGCATTGTGAATTATGCATTGTCAGAGGGGTCTATCGCCCAGACGAGATACATAGCTCCCCAGGTGAAACCGGCGCCGAAAGCGGTCAGCACTACCTTATCGCCTTTATGGAGCTTTTGCTTGAACTCGTCAAGACAGATAGGAATGGAAGCCGCCGATGTATTTCCACGCTTCTGGATGTTCACCAGAATCTTTTCCTCGGGAAGCTTGATACGCTGGCCAATAGCCTCTATAATACGCAGATTAGCCTGATGAGGCACGAACCAATCGAGTGAATCAGCATCAAGACCATTACGCTGCATCACTGTAAGTGACGAACGCAACATATCGAAGACCGCATGCTTATATACAGCCCGGCCTTCCTGATAGACGTAGTGCTCGCGTGCATCAACCGTCTCATGCGAAGCCGGCTTGACACTGCCTCCCGCTTTCATCAGCAGATGTGGAAGGCCACTGCCATCTACATGTATTTCGGCATCCATCACGCCCAGAGCAGGATCATCTGATGGCTCCACAAGTACCGCACCTGCTCCGTCTCCGAATAGAGGACAGGTCTGGCGGTCCTGATAGTCAGTCATAGAACTCATCTTCTCGGCGCAAACCACTACAATCCTCTTGTAAAGTCCGGAAGTGATGTAGGCGCGTGCATCCTGCATGCCTACTATGAATCCTGCGCAAGCTGCCTGGATGTCGTAGGCGTAGGCCTTCTTCAGTCCGCATTCGTGTGCTATCACGGATGCAGTGGAAGGAAACCTGTAGTCAGGATTTGAAGTAGGACATATGAGAAGATCTATACTCATAGGATCTATGTCGTATTCGGCGAGAAGGCGGTTTACAGCCTGTATGCCGAGCCAGCTCGATCCCTTGCCCTCCTCCTTGAGAATACGGCGTTCCTTGATACCGACGCGGGTAGTGATCCACTCGTCGTTGGTATCCACCATCTGCGACAGCATCTCGTTATCCAAGATGTCGTCGGGCACGTAAGAAGCTATACCTGTGATTACAGCTTGTGTCATTACATCACTGCTTTCTCGATCACGAGTTTTCCGCGATAGTAGCCACATTCACCACAGATGGTGTGCCATACATGCCATGCGCCACAGTTGGGGCAGATTGCAAGTGTCGGGATGAGCGCCATGTCGTGTGTACGGCGCTTCGCGGTGCGGGTGTGCGATTGTCTACGTTTAGGATGTGCCATTTTTATTCAAAATTTAGTGGACAGCCACTCCTCCCTTTCCTTGCGGAGAGGAATCATGACCGCCGTCGGTTATTGATTTCCTTTTTTATATTTCTTCATCCCCCTCCTCAAGGGCGTCGGATGAATGTCTGCTCATTATTTCCTCCATCTCGGAGTTGCACTCTCCGTCAGGATGCACGTGCCTCAGCGGGATAGTAAGCAAAATGGTATCAGCTATAAGAGGTGAGAGATCAAAATCCACTTCTTCCTCCGGAATGATGATGAGATCATCTTTTTCATCATATTCCTCTCCGTAGCGCACCGTGACGTCATAGTCATCGTCTACGTCAAGACGCATCGGGTCAAGACAGCGGTCACACGGTATCTCTATCCAGCCCTGACAAGTGATACCTATATTATAGATACCGTGGCGGACATCGATGTCGACATATGCAGTCACATCGGCCTCTTTCACGTCGTCGTTGCCACGCGCCGCGAAGAAGTCGCCGTCCACCTTCATCTCATACTCGTGATGCCCTTCGCCCAGAGCAGGAAGGTTGATTATGAATTGCTTTAAATCACACATATCTTATAGTGCGTTCCTTTTGCGGTGCAAAATTAATCATTTTTCGCCGATTACACAAATCTTAATCCATATTTTTATTCTTTTTTAATCTCAATTCACTCTATCTTGTAGTGTCATTAAAGACCTTAAAGAAGTTAATGACCTTAAGTCTCTTAAGCAAACCTCTTTTTTTACTTGTAGAAAACCTGTTGATAACCGTCTATAACATGTAGAAAACCATGCAAAAATTGTTGATATCCATACATGGACATATGTCGATAAAGATAAGGCCAAGGGAGAAACAATACTTTTTCAGCAGTCTGTCGGCATTTTTCCATAGGTTTATCTTCAAAAATCACCCCTTATTCTACATATTTTAATCGAAAATTTATTAACTTTGCAGTTATCTACAGCATGTAGAAAAAGTCGGCATATGTCTGATATATCATATTGTTGGCGTTTCATAACCTGTAGACAACAGTATATAATTGTTTGATAACCGAGAATTGCAAGTTTTAAGATAGAAAGTAATCGTCAGTTATCTACACTCTTTATTGTTGTTGTTGATTTTTTTATTTAAAATTATTTTTTAAAACATAGAAAAATAAAAAATGGAGTCGAAAAAATCCACATCCGACGCTCTCCGCAACAGACAGCTCGCCGATGAGATAGCGGCGCTTAAGAAAGAAAAGAACGCAGTGATAATGGCTCATTATTACCAGCGCGATGAAATAAAGGAGATAGCCGACTTCATAGGCGATTCTCTGGCGCTTGCACGTAAGGCGGCTGAGACGGATGCCGATGTCATCGTGATGTGTGGCGTACACTTCATGGGTGAGACTGCCAAGATATTATGCCCTGATCGTACGGTGCTCATACCCGCTCCGGAAGCTGGATGCTCGCTCGCCGACAGTTGCGATCCGGAGGAATTCGGAAAGTTTGTCAATGAACATCCGGATCATACCGTAATAAGTTATGTCAATACTTCGGCAGCAGTTAAGGCCCTTACCGATATAGTAGTCACTTCAGGCAATGCTCGTAAGATAGTTGAGTCCCTTCCCGCCGACGAGAAAATAATCTTCGGACCTGACCATAATCTCGGTGAATACATAAATTCAGTGACCGGACGAAATATGCTCCTGTGGAATGGCGCATGCCATGTACATGACCGTTTCTCCCTTCAGGGAATAGCTGATCTTAAGAAGGAACATCCCGGGTCGAAGGTGCTTGTGCATCCGGAGTGCCGCCGTCCTCTTCAGATCATAGCCGACAAGGTCGGGAGCACTGCGGCCCTGCTCGACTTCGCACGCAAGGATGATGCCAGGGAATATATAGTGGTCACTGAAAGCGGTATTTTGTTCGACATGCAGCGTGAATGCCCCGGAAAGACGTTTATACCTGCTCCTGCAGAAGATGCGGAGTGCCAGTGTAATGAATGTGACTATATGAAGATGATCACTCTTGAGAAGCTCCGTGATTGTCTGCGAGAGGGAAAGCCTGAAATTCACGTCGATCCTGAAGTGGCGAAAAAAGCCCTGCGCCCTATCGAAAGAATGCTGGAACTTTCCTGATCCTCTTGGTAGGGACGCACGGCTCGTGCGTCCGCATGCTGATTTCTTTGTTTTTCGGACGCACGAGCCGTGCGTCCCTACATTTTTTTAATATATGAATGCCAAAAAGAAAAATATCGCAGAGCTTACCAACTGCAGTGTGGAGGAGTACAGGGAAGCGGAGAAACTTCCCTTTGCCGTTCTTCTCGATAATGTGCGCTCTATGCAGAATGTGGGTTCCATACTTCGTACTTCCGATGCATTCCTTATAAAAGAGGTGGTAATGGCCGGTATCACCGGTGTGCCACCGCATAAGGAGATATCAAAGACCGCTCTCGGCGCCGAGGATTCAGTCAGCTGGCGTTATGTGAAGGATGCTGTGGAAGAATGTGTACGTATGAAGGAAGATGGCTGGACTGTATGCGTGCTTGAGCAGGCACACGGCAGCATAGACCTTATGGACTTTGCTCCGGAAGAGGGAAAGAAGTATCTGCTTGTGGTTGGCAACGAGGTGTCCGGTGTTGATCAGCGGATAGTTGACATGGCCGATATCATACTTGAGATTCCTATGCACGGTGTCAAGCACAGCCTGAACGTAGCCGTAAGCGCCGGCATGGCCATCTGGCGGATGGCGTCCGGTTTATCTGTTTAAGAAGTTTAAATCGTTTAGGAAGTTTATAAGGTTTAAGTGGTTTATGGAGTAGACATCTAAACT
>JAIEBK010000097.1:0-12834 GCA_029070945.1 Muribaculaceae bacterium | reverse complement strand
GTTTATCTGTTTAAGAAGTTTAAATCGTTTAGGAAGTTTATAAGGTTTAAGTGGTTTATGGAGTAGACATCTAAACTTTCTAAACCATATAAACCCATTAAACCTAAAACTTGTTATGTAGGTATCTTTTAACATTCAATCAGGTTTATTATGAAAAGACATCTCCTTATACTTCCTCTTCTCGCAATGCTTCTTCTTTCCCTTCCATCATGCGGAGACATCAACTACTGGGATCCCGAACCGCCTTACGGATGGGACAATACCTTCTACGATGACAATCTTACAGGTTGCTGGCAGCTATATCAGGTCAATTCCGACTATGTGAGGGGTGATCAGGTGAACTATATGCAGTTCTATGGCGACGGAAGAGGTATGTATTTCTACTATGACCGGGGTTATGAGGAGACTGAACGTCTTGCCTACTGGTGTCAGCGATCTGTCAGCGGAGCCTCTTCGCTGCAGGTCAACATAGACTATGAATACGGCAGCCCTTCGACGATGAACTACTGGTTTAGTGATCGCGATACGTTGTGGATGCAATGGCGTAACTCCTACGGAGTGCAGACCTACGTCTATAAATACTACGGCCGCTATGCTCCATGGTGATCCATCTGATGTGAATGATCATTTATCAATCATTAATTATATTATGTAGTCCTTAAGGTCCTTGAATAACCTCAGGGACTTTTTTTATTGTAAAATCAAAATTCTCAATTATCAATTCTCAATTATTGAAAATTTTTGATTATCTTTGTCCTCTATGAAGGATTTCACTGAAGAAGATATAGAGAGGATAGAGAGTATGGCCGACAGTGATGATGCTGCCGGCGTACGACTTGAGATAGCTGACCTGCATCCGGCCGATATAGCCGAACTCCTGCGTAAGCTCAACATAAAGCAGGCTGAATGGCTTTTCAACCTTATAGACGATAAGGAGAAGAAAGCCGACGTACTCATGGAGCTGGATGAGGAAGACCGTAAAAAGCTCATCGAGCACATGGAGCCGGAGCAGATCGGTGAGTTTATCGATGAACTTGACACCGACGACGCCGTCGACCTTATTCAGGAACTTGATGAGGAGGATCGCGAAGAAGTCATCCAGCACATAGACGATATGGAGCAGGCCGGCGATATAGTCGATCTTCTTCAATATGACGAAGACACGGCCGGCGGTCTCATGGGTACGGAATATATTGCTGTCAATGAGAACTGGTCGATGCCGGAGTGCCTTAAGGAGATGCGCCGTCAGGCCGCAGACCTTGACGAGATCTACTATGTATATGTGGTCGACGACGACAACCGGCTTAAGGGTATCCTTCCCCTTAAGAAGATGATAACTGATCCTTCTGTGTCGAAGATAAAGCATGTCATGCAGTCTGATCCCGTAAAGGTACATACCGATACGCCCATCGATGAGGTTGCAATTGACTTTGAGAAATATGACCTTGTGGCCATGCCGGTGGTAGACTCCATAGGAAGGCTTGCCGGCCAGATCACGGTCGACGACATCATGGACGAGGTTCGCGAGCAGTCGGAACGTGACTATCAGCTGGCCTCAGGTATCTCTTCCGACGTCGATGTAGACGACTCCGTATTCGCCCAGACAAAGGCAAGAATACCATGGCTGCTCATAGGCATAATAGGAGGTATAATCAATTCAGTAATACTTACCGGTTTCGAGGCGCAGATAGCTGCCGTCACCGCATTGGCCATCTTCATTCCTCTTATAGGAGGAACTGGAGGTAATGTAGGTGTGCAGGCTTCGGCTATAGTGGTGCAGGGTCTGGCCAACGGGCGTCTGGAAATAAAGGACGCCTGGAAGCAGATCGGACGCGAGGTGATGGTGGCGCTTCTCAACGCCGTTGTCATAAGCGGAGTGGTGCTGGTCTATGTGCTTTTCACGCAGCCCCATATGTATGCTGTGTCTTTTGCCGTCGCGGCCTCGCTTTTCTGTGTTGTGATATTTGCTACGGTTTTCGGCACATTTGTCCCCCTCACGCTTGAGAAGATGAAGATAAACCCGGCGCTCGCCACAGGTCCGTTTATCCAGATCATGAACGACGTAGTAGGTCTTCTTATTTACGTGGCCATGTCCACATGGATGCTTTCTCTGTTCCCGCTTTCTGACTAATGATTTTATAAAAAGATATTGTAGGGACGCATGGTTCGTGCGTCCGGACTATCAGCAAATAAAAACGGTAAGCGGACGCACGAGCCGTGCGTCCCTACCATATTGAAGACTTAAAATACAATGGCCAAAATAGTAGAGACCCCTCTGATGAAGCAGTATTTCGAGATGAAGAAAAAGCATCCCGACGCCATACTCCTTTTCCGTGTGGGCGACTTTTACGAGACTTTCTCCGATGACGCCATAGAGGCGAGCTCCATTCTCGGAATTACCCTTACGCGACGTGCAAACGGTTCTTCTCAATCGGTGGAACTTGCCGGTTTTCCCCATCATGCGCTTGATACCTATCTTCCGAAACTCGTTAGGGCCGGAAAGCGTGTGGCCATATGCGAGCAACTCGAGGATCCGAAACTTACAAAAAAGCTGGTGAAGCGCGGCATCACAGAGCTCGTCACTCCCGGTGTGAACACCAACGACGCCTCGATGGAAGGAACGGAAAAGAATTTCCTCGCAGGCGTGCATTTCCAACGTACGGGTAAAGGTAAACCGGTAAGAGCCGGAATAGCCTTCCTCGACATCACTACCGGTGAATTTCTCGCCGCTGAGACGGCTCCTGAGGAAATTGATAAACTTCTGTCGGCTTTCGCTCCCAAAGAGCTGTTAAGGATGAACGGAACACGTGAGTTATGCTCAGATCTTATATCCTGGAAATGTCCGGTATTCGACATGGAAGACTGGGTGTATACTGAGGACTCGGCGCGCGAACGTCTTCTAAAGCAGTTTCAGACATCCACACTCAAGGGATTCGGTCTCGATGATATGCCTCTCGCCCTTATAGCCGCCGGAAGTCTTCTCTATTATCTTGATATCACAGGCCATACCAATACTTCGCATATCACGGTGCTGTCGCGTATAGACAGCGACCGCTTCCTGCGTATGGATCCTTTCACGCTGAGAAATCTCGAACTTACTACGTCGGCCTCCGGTGCGAAGGGGATCACACTCTTCAATGTGCTCAATCATACTGTGACGCCAATGGGAGCCCGTCTGCTTGCCACAAATCTTGCCTTCCCGCTTCTTGATGTAGAAAAGATCAATGAAAGGCATGCTATGGTGGATTTCTTCTTTCGTGACACAGACCGCAGGGAATATACGCGCAACTGCCTTCAGGCCATTGGAGACATGCAGCGGATGATAGGCAAGACTTCCAACCGCCGGGCACAGCCTCGCGACCTTCTCTCGCTTGCGACCTCAATGGAGGGATGCATGCGGCTGAAAAAGTCGCTTGCAGGCTCGGATTCTCCGGAGATGGCGGAGATAGCCGAAGATATGGCGCCGCTTGATCAATACATAGGTCTTATCCGGGCTACTGTAGCTCCGGATGCTCCGGCTGTCTTCAGTAAAGGAGGCTCTATAGCCGAGGGCGTGTCGAAAGAACTTGACGAATACCGCGGACTGCATAAGAACGCGCGTGCCGCACTCGATGCGATATGTGCCCGCGAGATAGAGCGTACAGGTATCACGTCGCTGAAGATAAGCTACAATAATGTGTTCGGTTATTATATAGAAGTGCGCAATACGCATAAGGACAAAGTGCCTGAGGAATGGATAAGGAAGCAGACTCTTGTGAATGCCGAACGCTATATAACCGAAGAACTTAAGGATTTCGAACAGAAGATACTTACTGCCTCCGACCGTATATCGCAGATAGAAGGTGAGATATATGCCCGTCTTCTTGATCATCTCGCTCAGGCATGCGCCCCGATGCAGAAGAGCGCCAACGCGGCGGCTGAGATAGATTTCATACTGAGTATGGCCGATGCGGCCGCTGCCAACGGATATGTGCGTCCGGTAGTGGATGACTCTACTTCCCTTGAGATTATAGAAGGGCGGCATCCGGTGATAGAGAAACGTCTTCCGCCCGGTGAGCCCTATATATCGAATACAGTGCGACTTGACTGTGACAGTAATCAGATACTGATGATCACCGGCCCTAATATGAGTGGTAAATCAGCTCTCCTGCGGCAGACCGCCCTTATAGTGATCATGGCGCAGATGGGTTCGTTCGTGCCGGCTGAGTCAGCTAAGATAGGCATAGTCGACAAGATATTCACCCGTGTCGGGGCAAGCGACAACATAGCCTCCGGAGAATCCACATTCATGGTGGAGATGAGCGAGGCCGCATCGATCCTCAATAATATGAGTGAAAGATCGCTGATACTCTTCGATGAGCTTGGCCGCGGCACATCTACCTATGACGGTATATCCATCGCATGGTCGATAGTGGAGCATATACATGAGAACGGACGCTATGCGCCTAAGACACTTTTTGCCACCCATTATCATGAACTGAATGAGATGGAGAAATCGTTCAGACGTATACATAACTGGAGTGTATCTGTGAAAGAGATAAAAGGAAAGGTGGTGTTCCTGCGTAAGCTTGTAAAAGGTGGTTCGGAGCATTCTTTCGGTATTCATGTAGCAAAGCTGGCAGGTATGCCGCCATCGATAGTGAAGCGTGCCGATCAGGTGCTGGAACGTCTCGAATCCGCCGCACGCAACGCCGACAACAAAGGTGTGGACAGTGTGGCGAAAGGGAAGCTTGGCGAGATAGCGGGTCAGCGCGACGGTTATCAGCTCAGTTTCTTCCAGCTTGACGATCCTATGCTGAGCCAGATTCGTGACAGGATACTTTCCCTCGACATAGACAATCTGACCCCTCTTCAGTCACTCACCGTCCTTCACGACCTCAAATCCCTTCTAACCGGAAAATAATCCTTTTTTCAATTCATAATGCATAATTCATAATGCATAATTGGCTACGCAATTCAAAAATTATGAGTTATGTATTAAACCAAGCATTGTGAATTATGAATTTTGCATTAATACTCTTGGCTTCTTTGCTTGGCTATGTCGACACACGTGTTGGAACTGCCGAGGCTACTACTATGACGGCAGGACTCTTCGGCAAAGGCTCGGAAGAGCATGGGCAGACTATTCCGGCGGTATGTATTCCCCATGGAATGACACTGTGGACTCCACAGACACGCGATACAGAGGAGAAATGCATCGCGCCATATTACTATGCCGACACAGACCTGCAGGGTTTCCGCGCGAGCCATTGGATATCCGGAGGCTGTACACAGGACTATGGCAGTGTCTCTGTCGCGGCTTTAGCCGGCGATCTGCGCACATCGCCGCTTTCCCGCGCCACACGCATTGACAGGGAGTCGGAAACAGCGCGTCCAGACTATTATTCAGTCACACTTCCGGATGAGGGAATAAAGGCTGAGATGACGGGACTTTCCAGGGCCGGAATATTCCGGTTCACTTATGATTCCGATGGCATAGGGCATCTTGTGGTCAATCCGAACACTGACGAGGGAGCCGGCTGGATTGAGGTGGATACACTCAGGCGTGAGATACGTGGGTGTAATCCTGTACATCGTATATATCAGGGCTGGGGCGAACCTGCCGGTTTTTCCGGCTGGTTCGTTGTCAGATATCCGGAAGACCTTGAAGTGGTGGCTTCCGGAGTCTATAAGGGAGATGAGGTGTATGAAGGTTCATCTAAAGTCGGGGGTGCTCCGGGTATAGGGGGATATATTTCATTTAAACGTAAAAAGGATGTTCCTGTAAAGGTGAAGGTTGGCAATAGTTTCACGTCGCTCGATGGCGCTCGTCTTAATCTTGAAAGTGAGATACCTGATTGGAATTTCGATGATGTACGTGCTCGGACTGCCGGAATATGGAATGATCATCTCGGTAAGATAGAGGTGGAAGGAGGGTCAGACGAGGATAAGGGGAAATTTTATGGTTCTCTGTATAGGGCATCCTTGCTTCCGCGTGTTGTGAGCGATGTAGACGGAAGCTATGTGTCGTTTGCAGGAAACGGTGAGATTCTTAAGATGGAGGATGGACGTGACTATTATGATGACTATTCTATGTGGGACACCTATCGTGCGGAACATCCCCTTATCACTATTCTTGATCCGAAGCGTAGCGCTGACATGATGTATTCGCTCGTATTGAAGGCTCGTCAGGGTGGTTGGATGCCGATTTTTCCATGCTGGGGAAGCTATACGGCCGCTATGATCGGTGATCACTGCTCGGCCGCTATAGCGGATGCCGCAGCAAAGGGTGTTACGGATTTTCCTATGGAAGAGGCTTATTTCTATCTCCGTAAGAATGCTTTTGAGTCTCCTGCCACCCGTCAGGAGTATGTGGACGGTAAAGGTAGGCGAGCCCTTGAGTCTTATTTGAAATACGGTTATGTGCCTCTTGAAGATGGCGTGGAGGATGCCTTTCACAAGAAAGAGCAGACATCCCGCACTCTCGAGTATGCCTTCGATGACTTTGCTCTCTCACGTCTGGCGCGTCAGTTAGGTCATGAAGAGGATACTGATATTCTTGAGAAGCGTTCTCAAAACTATCGTAACGTTATAGACCCGAAACTCGGATATGCCAACGGACGCCATGCCGACGGCACCTGGGCAGACAGTATAAATCCGTTTACTTTCAATCCGTTCATTACGGAGGGAGCGCCATGCCACTATACATGGTATGTGCCGCATGATCCGGAGGGACTGATCGATATGCTTGGCGGAAAGGAAAAGGTGGAAGCGAAACTTGATTCCCTTTTTGAGATGAAACGTTACTGGCATGGCAACGAGCCGTGCCATCAGATAGTGTATCTGTATGATGCTGTCGACCGTCCCGACAAGGCGGCGAAATGGATCAGACACATAATGGACACCGAATATAAAGATATTCCCGGTGGCCTTTCGGGTAATGACGATGCAGGACAGATGTCGGCCTGGTATGTCTTCTCCGCTATGGGTTTCTATCCTGTCTGCCCCGGACTTCCCGAATACTGGCTCGGCCAGCCCCTCTTCGATAAGGTGACTATCCATACCTCACCGAATTCCTACTTTACTATCGAGAAGTCTGACTCTGACAGCACTCCGCGTCTCAATAGCCAGCCCCTTGACGGCTATCGTCTCCCTCATACGGCCCTGACCTCCGGCTCCACCCTCACACTGCGTTAGCTACATTTCAAATGTTTATATTATGCACAGGGTGGTCGGATATTCTTCTAACAATTTCAGTGTGTAGATAGCTGGCATTCAGGAATTATTTAGTAATTTTGTGATATGAACAACATAGAACCTACCAACAGTATTGTCATTTACCAAACAAGTGATGGCGAAACAAGTATTGATGTAAAATTCAAGGATGAGACAGTATGGCTCTCACAGGCTCAGATGGCAGAATTATTCCAAAAGGATAGATCTGTCATATCTCGTCACATTAATAATATTTTCAAGGAAGGAGAACTTGAAGAATCCTTGGTATGTGCAAAATTTGCACACACCAAGGACTACGGTCGTAGAGAAGGCTTTACTCAGAAAACTGAAACCACTCTTTATAATCTTGATGTGATTATCTCTGTGGGCTATAGAGTAAAGTCAAAACGCGGTACTCAGTTCCGTATCTGGGCTAATAAGATATTGAAGCAATATCTATTGCAAGGCTTCGCTATCAATGAGCGAATAGCATCTCAAAAGTACGATGAACTGAGCCAATTGATAAAGGTTCTTGGGCGAACCATTCAGAATCAGGAAAAGCTAAACGAGGATAGTCGCTCCCTACTTGATGTAGTGGTTGATTATACATACGCTCTCGACACACTTGATCGTTACGACTATCAGGAATTGAAGATTGAAGATACAACCGGTAAAGAGTCTTTTCATGCTACATATGAGAAAGCAATGGCAGTCATACGCGAACTGCATGAGAAATTTGGTGGAAGCTCTCTCTTCGGGAATGAGAAAGATGACTCCTTTAAAAGCTCCATCGGTCAAATCTATCAGACCTTTGGAGGTGTTGAGCTCTACCCTTCAGTCGAAGAGAAAGCCGCTATGTTATTATACCTAGTCACAAAAAATCACTCTTTCAGTGACGGTAACAAGCGCATTGCCGCCACTCTGTTCTTATGGTTTCTCAACGGCAACGGCATTCTTTACAATGAAGATGGCTCGAAGCGAATCGCCGACAATACTCTGGTCGCCCTCACTCTAATGATAGCTGAAAGCCGCACCGAAGAGAAGGATACAATGGTAAAAGTTATCGTCAACCTCATAAATAAGAATAATTAAAACTGCGACATCTTGTCGCAGTTTTAAGTTTGTCATACAAATTATGAAAAGAAAAGCAATATCGGGAATAGTCTGAATTGGTTTGTCCACCATTAACTATCAACTATCCACACGAAGCGAATCAAGAAAATATACAGGGACTTCAGGATTCTTGAAATATACACCTCTTAAGCGATGTCCATCGCCGAGAGTGGAAAAAGCCTCGTAATAAATTTCCTTTCCTTTCTCAGGCCAGAATTCATCCGAAAAGAAATTGATGATGATATTATGATAGATTTCACCCCAAGTTTCCACATTAAATTCCTTACCAAAACTGGAAATTGTATCGTATTCTCCAAGAGAGAAATGTTTCAAAATATGGAAGATTCCACCCATAAACTCATTCCTCTTGTTAATTCCTCGACATAAATCTAATCTTAAAACCTTTTCAGATATGGTATTCCTATTCTCGATTTTAAAGATATAAGATGTTGTCTCACTTTTAATATAATCCAAATATTCTTCATCACTATACTCTCGTACAAGGCCCACTCGCTCATGCTGTTTTATCGCCTTTACAATTTTCCAGTCATTCTTTGTGCCAAAGCTAGTTGGAATGCGTCAACCACCTTTAAGTACTCTCTGTTGAATATAAACCGATTAAAAGCATGGCTAGGGACCGCAACATATAAAGCTCCTGTTTGTTTTAGGCTGAATAACCTCCAGTCATAGATGTTTACAGAGGCTAAACAAAAATCTTTGTTTTCTGCATGCATTAGTCCTACGGAGATTTTCTCCATTCTTTGTCTTATCTCTTTTGTGATGACTTCTTTATTAAAAAGTTCTGTTTCCATTTTTGAAGAATTGCTTGTGTTTTACCATGTTCAAGAATTTGGCATTTGAGTCTCAGTGGGCTGCCAATTTGTCCATGTTGCCCGTACCACTCGATATGATTCAGTGGACTTCAGTAAGTCCAATACCTCTTCTTTAGCTATCATACTGATTTGTTGGGTTTCAGACTACAATATTACGAAAACTTATTGATTTATCCTTTTTAGAATCCTAAAATGTCATTCAATCGTTCATCAATTGCTTTCTTTTCTTCATCATTGATATTTTTATCTTCTGAAATATCATCTGGAGTGTTTGTGCCTACATTCTCTTTTGCGAGGACTAGCTTGGATGAATCTGGTTCATTGGATTCTTTGATAGGAAATATAGTTTCTATGTTTTTAGCAGACGATTTAGCGTTATTTCTATTCCTCCTTTTAGTCTGTATTACTGCCCAATACGATATTCCAGCGATGGTAAAAAGAGTCAGCAAAATCCATACAATAGTATAATCTTTGCCAATGTAAACATAGGATATTCCTTCTTTCCATATTCCATTTTGCTTTTTCTCGGATTTTTCAAAAAAATCTCCTTGGTAATCAATGTTTTGCCAAACAATCTCATTCTGCTTATTTATATAGGATACTATGGAGAATCCAGATTGTGTTCTTTTACCACTGTATACTCGACACAAATTTCGTCCTGCAATAGCACAAGAATCATATTTACAGGGGATGGTAATATTGAACTCTTTATCTATATATCCGTACTTGCCTTTCAACTTCACTCCAGCCAATCCATAAGAGAAAGGAAGTGCGTCTTCGTAGATTGGATGTTCCTCATTTCCTCGAGGAATTAATTGAGAATCTACGAAAATCCATGCTCGTCCTAGGTTTACTGCTGCATATCCATCTGTAAAACGAGATGCATCGGCAAATTCAATATCTTCTGGAAGCATTTCGTTAAGAAAATATTTGCTTTCAATTATTTTTTGTGCCTGTTCTTCAGTAATACTGGTTACATCAATAGGTTTAAGAAACTCACCATCCTTTTTTATAAACCGATATCCTCTCCCAAACAACTCCGCAAGCCTATTAGGAATAGCAACAGCAATACCATCTTTATTAAAATTCGAATATTGGAAGGTCATACCCATGTCTTCTTTTATAACTTTTCCATTATCATCTACCAAGAATATTGTAGTACTGTATATCGGATCATCGCTAGCCTCAATAACAGTTGCCTTAGTTTTATCAATAAATGCGTTCCCATTTTTGTCGATACCAATTTCACCTTCTATGACACCTCCTTCCTCTTTATTTATAGTCATTATACTAGCGATGGCTCTTCCATTAACTGGAGTTTCTATATGATTAAATACAAAATCGCACACATTTTTCCCTTCAGGATCTATGAGACCCCACTTACCACTACCTTTTAACCCGTTCTTAGAATCAAGTTGAACTGCCGCTCGACCATCATTAAATCGGTGGGCTTCACGAAATTTAGGTGGTATGATAGTATCTCCATCAAGACCAATGTAGCCATAAAGAAATGTTGTTGTGTCTTGTGCAATGGCAAGCCCTCCGTAAAAGGAGGCTTCTTGGCAAAATTTTGAATAAGCCTGGATTGAATCCATATAGTCTTCAATCCTGATTTTGACGTAAGACGGTTCTGGAAATAGAAACTTATCTTTAGATGTAATGTAGCCGTATTTTATATTTAATATTGGAATATTTCGAATCCCCAGGAAAGAAGAATCTCTGACCGAGGTATAAATCGTATCTATTACTGCTAACGCGACCCCATCTTTCCGAATTGGTTCAATATAAATATATTTCGGGGTGACAATTTCTTTTCCAAGGGAATCAATTAACCCAAATAAGCCATCTTTCTGAATGATGTAACTGTCGCCATATTGAGGTTGTTTAGTACAAGAAGATAGCCACAAGCCAAGGATAAGGAGAATAGGAAATATGTGTTCAGCTTTCACTATTATATTTTTCATCTTCTATTCTATTTAATAAATTATAATGGCATCTATAATGTCATTCGCTACTGTTCTCTGTTTATTTAAATTGCTGTGATCAAGGGTGGCAGTGATTGTAATTGTGGTGTTATCTTCTTTTTTAACAATGTATTGAAAGATGTGTAGTTTATAATTTTCAATATCAACAATATATTCTGCTACACTACCTTTACACCCACCGAGATTACAACTCTTAATCCCCATAAGAGTAGTTTGAAGCCCAGAGTCTTTAACCTGATTGAATGAAATTTTCGCGAGAGAAGAAGTGCTTTCTGCGTGTTTATCTTTTGAACAAATAACATTAATGTTAGGTCTGAAGTCATAGTCATTAATATATTTTTGCATAATCTGTACCGCTATGGTGGTACGATCAGTCGCCCTTGCATTTTGTTGAACAACTTCCCAAGAAGATGGGTAATGAATACAGATTTTCCCGTTGTCAAATTTTTTGGAATTATTATTAGATAGCTTGGATGCTTCACATTGCGGATCAATAACTGTGTCTACTTCTGTTATTGGAACAACTGTGTCCATATCCTTAATAGATTCTTCAACTTGAGTCTCGTCTGTTTCGTCAGATTCATATCCTAATCTTTTATTACCGCATCCAAAGAGAATGCCGGATATGAAAAATAAGAGTATAAAGTGTCTGCTCATTGTTGTTAAGTGGTTAGCGTGAAATGTAGTCGGTGAGCCATATTTGAATATAGTGGGACATTGTATTCTCTTTTGAAATAGAATACCGTTCACTTTCTTCATATGCCTTCTTAGAAAGTTTGTTAATAACGTCAGGCAAATCCTCTTTATTGAACTCATGAGTAAATGAGTTCACACAAGTGTCTTTTAAATCGGGAATGTCACAATTAAAGTGGTTTGCCATTCGTTTAAATGTCGTGATTTTATCATTCAGATCTTTTGAAGAAAGATGGCTTAAATCTTCGCTTGTAATAGAAACAATTGAGTTTGCGAGTTCTTTATTTGAGTTTCTAAACTGGTCCCAAGCCGATGTACTAGGTGTATTGATTGGCGTAGATACCGATTGGGTCTGCAATGCCGCAGGATTCTCGGACTCTGTTTTTGACGGCGTTTTTCTGCTTTTTATAAATTTCCATATCCACACCACGAGCATTATGAAAAGTCCTTGGAGTGCACCAACGAATAATGCTTCTCCACTGCTGGAATAGCGATTTGCATAGGCGGGAAGCGCTAACGTTCCTAATATTAATAATATTGACAGTCTTGTTATCATATTGTTTCGCTTTAAGTTAGATTTATAAACAAATAAAAAACGTGAGCGTCCGTTATCACTCGTTCCACATATAGAGGCTCTGACATTGCCCATCGAAGTTGAACGAGCAACGCCAGATACTCACGTCGTATGAATAAATACACTAAAACCTCACACCAAATGGCATGAAGTAAAAGTATGATATTGCATACCTATGAGCGTCTTTTGTTGCTTCGAACTTGACTTCGATATTGAAACTGTCAGATTTCTATATGCCAAGAACAAAGCGCATAAAACGCCTTTCTATGTAAACGAACCTCCCAATGCCCGGTGTTAATCCTCCTCTGAGGCACCACACATCGCGGGGTTCAAGTGCAAAATTATAAAAAATAAGTGAGATATCAGACTGATGGCCGAAAAATTTTTAATGCCAAGCACGAATATCATCAGCCATCCTTATGTATTTTGGACTCAGAGCAAA
>JAIEBK010000096.1:5495-8466 GCA_029070945.1 Muribaculaceae bacterium | reverse complement strand
TTAACCAATTTTTTATTAATTTTGCATCTGAATCAAAAATCTATACATACCCCTCGGATATGAACTACACGATTATCGACTTCATCTCGCTCCTCGGCGCCGTATGCCTTTTCCTCTACGGCATGAAGGTAATGAGCGAAGGCCTGCAGAAGGTGGCGGGCGACCGACTCCGAAACATCCTCGGAATAATGACCAAAAACCGCGTGATGGGAGTAATCACCGGTATCATCATCACCGCGCTTATACAGAGCTCCAGCGCCTCGACCGTAATGGTGGTCAGCTTCGTGAACGCCGGCCTCATGTCTCTGGCCCAGTCAATGGCCGTGATCTTCGGCGCCAACGTCGGCACCACCGTAACGACGTGGATTATCTCGGCTTTCTCTTTTGAAGTCAACATATCCGACTACAGCATCCTTCTGCTTGCCATCGGTGTCCCGATGCTCTTCATGAAAAAGAGCACCTATAAATCGCTGGGTGAGTTTATCATCGGTTTTGTATTCCTCTTCATGGGTCTTGACCTCATCAGCCAGTATGTGCCTGACCTCAAGAGCAATCCCGAAATGCTGCAGTTCCTCTCCAAGTATACCTCTCCCGGCTATGGATCGGTGCTTGTCTTCTTCTTCGTCGGCATCATCCTGACTATGGTGGTGCAGAGTTCGGCCGCCACATTCGCCATCACCCTCATCATGTGCTCGCAGGGCTGGATATCCTTCACCCTCGGCTGTGCCATCATCCTCGGCGGAAACATCGGTACTACGATTACCCCGATTCTCGCTGCGCTCAGCGGTAACCTCGCCGCCAAACGAACGGCTATGGGGCACGTGCTCTTCAATGTGCTCGGCTCAATAATCGTGCTCTGCATTTTCCACCCATTCATGAATCTTGTGGCTGATATCTCCTACTGGTGCTGCGGCATCAATCCGCTCGACATCGACGCGGCAATGGATGCGAAGATGGCCGGATCCACACTGCTCGATCCGGCTGGAGGACTCACCTCAAAGGCCCAGGCAGCAGTAGCTTTCGGCCTTGCCATGTTCCCGACTGTCTTCAACGCGTGCAACCTTCTCGTTATGATATGGTTCACCAAGCAGTACGTACAGATTGTATGCTGGATCATGCCGGCCAAGCATAAAGACGAGGAAGAGGAATTCTCTCTCAAGTATATCAACCACGGTCTTCTACAGGCTTCCGAGCTCAATATCACTCAGGCTCAGAAGGAAATCGAGGTATATGGCCAGAGAGTGGGTCGTATGCTCGGTATGGCTGAAGAAATTGTACATCTGAAATCGGACGATTCGAAGTATTCGGAGGTATACTCACGTCTTGAGAAATACGAGGATATTTCTGACAAGATGGAGATAGAGATAGGCAACTATCTGAACAGGGTTTCGGAAGGTCGTCTGTCACCCAACGGTAAGATGCGCATAGCCGGCATGCTGCGTGTCATCAGCGAAATAGAGTCGATAGCTGACTGCTGCTTCAATGTGGCCAAGACCACACAGCGCAAGCTTCAGAACAATGTCAAGTTCCCCGAAAACATCGAGAAGGAGGTTGACCACATGTTCAGCCTCGTAGACAAGGCAATGGAAAATATGCTCCAGATTCTCAAGGAAATGGAGAGTCCGGACGAATCCAAGATCATCAAGGCCTACAATATAGAGCGAGAGATCAACAATTACCGCAACCAGCTTCGCGACACCAATATCGCCAATATCAACGACCATCAGTATGATTTCCAGGACGGTATCTTCTTCATGGACCTCATAGGCGAGGCAGAGAAGATGGGCGACCTCGTGATCAACGTAGTGGAAGGAGTGAAGCATCAGTTCCGTGAGGAGGCAATCTAACTCTTAACCCTTAACTCTTAACCAGTGGGTGCGGATAGATATTGCGTTATAATGTGCGGAGGGGCCGGAACACGATTCTGGCCCTTCAGTCGTGAGTCCCGGCCTAAGCAGTTTATCGATTTCTTCGGTACGGGGCAGACACTGCTGCAGATGACCGCAGACAGGGTCCGCCGGTTGGTGCCGGAGGAAAATGTGATTCTCATTACCAATGAGCAGTATGCGGAAACGGTAAGAGAGCAACTGCCCGGCATCTCGCCTGAGCATATACTTCTCGAGCCCGCGCGCCGTGACACTGCTCCGGCTGTGCTCTGGGCCGCACATCATATTGCTGCCCGTAATCCCGAGGCATCGTTCGTCACGCTGCCTTCCGATCATGTTATTCTCAGGGAGACTGACTTTCAGGAGGCTCTCAGGCGTGGTTTCGAATTCGTGGAGAAAGCAGACCGTTTGCTCGCACTCGGACTGCCCGCCAGCTATCCCAATACATCATATTCCTACATCCAGAAAGGGGATCCCGTAGACCAGAATTCCCACCTTTCCTATATCAAGACCATAGCCGAGAAACCGGGTAAGGAAATGGCTGAGATTTTTGTAAGGTCAGGTGAATTCCTGTGGAATGCCGGAATCTATCTATGGAAAGCAAAGTCAGTAATCTCGGCGTTCAATAAAGACGTGCCCGAAATGGCATCACGGTTTGATGTATCTCCGGATCTATATAGAGGCGATGCGGAGATGGGGTTTATTGCGGACGTCTATCCGAAAACCTCTTCTCTGCCTGTTGAATATGCTATTCTGGACCGGGCTGCCAACTCCTACGTACTTGAGGCAAATCTTGGATGGAGTGATCTCAGCACATGGAATGCGCTGCATGCCATATCTCCGAAAAACAAGGAAGGAAACGTCACTCAGAACTGCCGCTCGCTGCTTTACGACTGCCAGCATTGCATCGTTGCCGCCGAGGGGAAGAAAGTGGTGGTAGTCTCCGGCCTGAAAGACTATATTGTGGCTGATACCGACAATGCCCTGCTTATCTGCCCCATAGAGGCTGAACAGCGTATACGTAACATAGTCAATGATATCAGAGAACGTTTCGGCCCTGAATTCACATAAAATTCCAATTTAGT
>JAIEBK010000096.1:4242-5395 GCA_029070945.1 Muribaculaceae bacterium | reverse complement strand
ACATTGTTTATAGAATCTACCATATGGCGAAGTCTGGAAGGATCCCTAAGCGCCTCTCTCATATATCAGGATTTTATCATTATTGACAGTTTCTCTTACCTCAGGATATAGTGACGATTCATTGACAAGATCCACAGGGCGTTGAAGAAGATCCTCCAGATCGCAAAGCATGCCGGCATGGCGTAAGAGACTTACATTTGCTTTGTCATCGAAGGATACAAGGATGTCAACATCGCTGTCCTCTCTCTGCTCACCCCTGGCAAACGAGCCAAACAGCCACGCTTTGACAACGGGCTGACTGGATAGGTAGCGTTTGATTTTATCAATATCAATTATTCCCATATTAGGTCTGTTTTCCTATTCAAACGCAAAGATATGTAATTTTGTTGAGATGCACAAATATTCCAAAGAAGCAGCGCAGTGTAGATGGCTTTTTACAGCTCTGCAGAGGCTGGGAATTGGCTTCGCTAATATAAAGCAAATCTCCGTTTCATGGGCTACGCAATAGCGGCAGAAGAAATAAGAGGCGGATTTATTTGATTATATCGGTTATTTTTACGAACTTTGTAGGACTTAAATCTAAATTATAGGATGCCAGATTGGCATCTTGAAGAATACCGATTGAAATGAAGAAATTTGTGATGGCTATGTGTGCGACAGCGGCCCTTTGTGGCTGCAACAGTAAGGTGAGCGATGTGGATGCCCGGGTGGACGCGCTCTATGATAAGATGAGTCAGGAGGAGCGGATCATGCAGTTGCGCAGCTGCATGATGGATGTGCTTTTCGATGAGGAGGGTAATCTCGATCCCGCCAAATGTGACTCGCTTATTCCGAACGGCATGGGACATTTCTGCCAGTTTGCAAGCCAGATTCCATTGGATCCCAATACGCTGCGCGATAAGGTGGCCGCTGTTCAGGACTGGCTCATTCACAATACTCCAAACGGTATTCCGGCACTCTTCCACGAGGAGGTGCTGTCAGGCGTCAATACTCTCGGCGCCACTATATATCCGCAGCAGATAGGACAGGCCTGCTCTTTCAATCCTGAACTCGCGGCTGTAAAGACGCGTCAGACATCAAATGCCATGCGTCAGATGGGCGGAGTGCTCTCCCTCTCCCCGATGGTCGATGTATGCCGTAATCCATCGTTCAA
>JAIEBK010000096.1:1191-4142 GCA_029070945.1 Muribaculaceae bacterium | reverse complement strand
GGCACAGATGTGGATTTCTGCAACGGAACTTGCTACGCCAACCTTAAGGAGGCTATCGACAAAGGTCTCGTGTCGCAGGAAACTTTCGAGAAAGCTGTAAAGAATGTGCTGAAATACAAGATGGAAGCCGGACTTTTTGACAGAGACGCTTATTTCTATAGTAATGAGGACATCAAGCTCGACACTCCGGAAGAGCGTCAGACAGCCTACGACATCGCGTCGCAGTCAGTAGTGCTTCTCGAAAACAATGGGGCGCTCCCTCTGAAGGATAATGAGAAGGTTTTTGTCACAGGACCTAACGCCAATTCAATGTGGGCGATGTGTGGCGACTATTCATTTCCAAGCATGAACTATTTCTGGAAAATGAGGATGGACGAAGTGGATAATCCTCATATAGTAAAGCTTTTGGAAGGCCTTAAATCACGCAAACCTGAAAATGTTGAGATTTCCTATTCCCGTGGTTGCGACTGGACAGATACGATCGAGACTAAATTCAGTAAATTTGGTGATGAACGAGCCTGGGAGTATAGGACTCTTCACCGCAAGGTTGAATCTGGCGAAAAGGTGGACTGGAATGAGGCTATCAGGATGGCTAAGGAAGCCGACGTAATAGTTGCCGCAATGGGTGAGAACGTCATGCTATGCGGCGAGAACCGCGACCGTCAGGGACTCTGTCTGCCGGGACGGCAGGAAGAATATGTAAAGGCATTGATTGCTACAGGCAAACCGGTTGTATTGGTGCTCTTCGGAGGTCGTGCTCAGGTGATTTCCGGAATCGCCGACAAATGCGCTGCAATAATTCAGGCATGGTATCCGGGTGAGGAGGGAGGCAACGCGGTTGCCGACATACTCTACGGCAACATATCTCCTTCCGGAAAACTCTCTGTCAGCTACCCTAACGTTGAGGTTTACGATCCTTTATGTTATCTCTATTCAGCCGAGAAGGATCCGCGCGTGGCATGGGAGTTCGGTTATGGAAAGAGTTACACTACTTTCGCATACGACAACCTTACTGTAGATAAGGATGCTTCCACTGTATCAGATGGTATCACATTGACGTTCGATGTCAGGAATACGGGAGACGTGAAGGGTGACGAGATCGCACAGGTGTATCTATCGCCTGGCGAGGATAATCAGAATATCAGACCGATAAAGCTGCAAGGTTTCGCAAGGGTATCATTGGCACCGGGCGAGACAAAGAAGGTGCAGGTGACGCTCTATCCTGACCAGTTCGGCTATTACACGAATGACGGGAAACGTCAGTGGAACATCGATCCGGGCAAGTACACAGTCAAGATCGGAGCCTCCTCACAAGATATCCGCTTGCAGGATGGAATCACGCTGAAAGGAGAGAAGGTTACGAAGCCTATCCGCGACCAATACTTCTCCGCAACTCAGGTGCAGTAAATACATCCTTCTTGTATTATAATTGAAATCTTTTTTGATGTACATTCTTGATTATCCAAAGATAAATGATTAAATTTGCATTCCAAAGAAATAAATATGGAAAAGCAAGACTCCATCATATACGCCTCTGATTATACCGGTGATGACTCTATTCCGGTATTCATCGCATTTGCAATCGAGCAATATAAGCACTATAAGGGTATTTCGGGTGAGGAGGCAATGGAGATTCTGTCGGATGCCGGAGTCCTTGAGCATCTTGCTGAGTTTTATGATATCATGCATCAGCATGGTGCCAAATGGCTTATGGAAGAATTGGATGAAATGATTAAACACAACAGCTGCAAGAAATGAATCAAATCCTATATCATGGAGGTTCTGATATCATCCGTTGTCCTGAAATTCGAGAACCTGAAAGAACTCTTGATTTCGGTAAAGGTTTCTATCTAACCACATCGAAATTACAAGCCGAAAGATGGGTCAAGAATCGCCTTAGAGATTCTCAAGATGTCGGGTATGTGAATTCCTATTCTTTCGACATCAAAAAAGCCGCCCCTCATTTGAATATAAAGATATTTGAAAAGGCCAATGCCGAATGGATGGATTTTGTACTGGCTAATCGTATGATTGAAGGATACATTCATGATTATGATATTGTCATCGGACCCGTAGCGGATGATAAGGTCTATACTCAGTTCTCACTCTTTGAGGGTGGAATTATCAGTAAAGAAACATTGATTCAGGAACTTAAGGCCTACAGGTTAGTAGATCAATATCTTTTTCATACCGAGAAAGCAATTCCACATCTTAAATATATCTCAAATTATCCGATAACTAAATGAATGCTATTACTCCAGAACAGCTATATCTGATATTACCATATAAAGTAAGCCAACTTTCAATGCTGATGGCAAAGAAGCTTGGTATGCCTATCCTTGACGCAATTCGTGCCATCTACAGATCAAATACTTATAGGGATCTTGCGAGGGAAGAGACAAAACTTTGGCATCTTGGCCCGGTGGCCTTATTCGAATATTATCAACAATATAAATAAATTCCAACGTTTTTACAAAATGGATGCGACGGCTATGATGAGCTGTCGCATCCATAATATTTATTGGATTCGGATGTTTGATTCTTACTTCACTGCTATTTTGCGGGTCTTCGCACCTTGACGGACAATGTAGAGACCTGCAGGCAGATTTGTCAATTCTTGTTCTGTTGACATTTTATTGATCAGTATCCCCGATGGTCCATATACGCAATACGTTCGTTCGGATTGTAAGGATTGTATAGAGTTTCCTGTTAGCCGGAAGGTAAGACTGTATTCTTCTTGATTAAGTGCTTCGCCATATCGGTAATCGGTCAGATCTGCAAGGTGTGGATTCCTGAGTTCAAACATATTATGGGTAGCAAGGAATGCTGCTTTCTGAGCTATTTCTGCCGATTCATCATCTACCCGGACCATGCCGACTTTATTATTATCTACATCATTTATCCGTAAAGAATTTCCCCATATGGATTTCTTATAACGAGAGCTAAGGACC
>JAIEBK010000096.1:0-1091 GCA_029070945.1 Muribaculaceae bacterium | reverse complement strand
TCAAGCAGGTTGCCGCCATAGCTGTTGCTTATATGCAGTATTCGTAATGTGTCGCTTTCGAGATTTACAGGAAAGTTCCTGAAATTACTGTCGGCTGTCCGGGACATAATTCCGGAGTCCGGTATTGTGTTTTCATCCGAAGAAGATATGCCCGGGACTTCTGTCTGCCCGTCTGGGTTGAGTGAAAAGGAATTGTCTTTAATCAGCAAGGTGTATTTCCCGGGTCGTGCGGGTGGATTGATCACCTTGAACTCCAATGTGTTCTTCCCTCTTGCAGAGACATCCATCAGTTGACATGCACTTACTTCCGCTCCGATACTCCCGTCTTCATTCATGGAATAAAGAGATGGCATGTATACGAATGATCCAAAGCCGGCAGGGTGTTCCGTGGTTACAGTTATCTTATCAAGAGTGTCCGATATGTCTGCTTCCGGGTATATTCGGATTATTTTGCCGGATTGACAGTCCTGAGTACAGTTATCGTTTCCTTTGTATGTCTGTGCTTGAATAGGCAAAACAATACAAACCATTGAAAAAATCAATGAGATTCTGAATAATTTCATTGTTTAGGATAGGGTCGGAAGACTCACGGTCCAACGTGTAGATACAAAAAAAGCGTGAGAGTCTGTATCTGTTACTCGTCCCGCGAATCGAGGCTGTGGCATGCCCATCTGAGTAGAACGAGCAACGCGGAGCCTCACGCCGTATGATATGAACCGTAAGAGAATGTATCACTACATGCTCCCACGAAGGTATACCATACCCCGAAAGGCGCCTATCGTTGCCTCATCCCTGACTCAGATTTTGAAACTGCCACATTTCGATCCGTCAAGAACAAGCGCTGATAAACGCTCTTGTAATATGTCTGCACCCCGCCACGTCAACCCCATATCGGGACTCCGCGGGCGATATGCGTCAGCAAAGTTAATGATAAATTTTTATAATTGCAAAATTTTTGATTGGATTCTTTATTGGAGTTTTTAGTTACTCAACTTTCGCAAGTGAAAGTTGATGGTTAAGTAGCTGTTCAAATTAAAACGATATAATAATAAATTCACTGAAAGTAGATGATCTCGTATATCCTCCACTTG
>JAIEBK010000095.1 GCA_029070945.1 Muribaculaceae bacterium | reverse complement strand
GAAGGTAAGGGAAGCTCTGAACTCAAGGATCCGGAGAATCCGACCTCAGACGTAAACCGCCGTACCGAATTTGAAATACTCTAATCCGACTTCTTTCTGAAGAATCATGAACAAGTTATCATTCAGGTTATTTAGTTTTATTCTTCTGAGTTCGGTATTTTTGACAGGTTGTCAATATCTGAACAATAATGAAGAAACCAAGCAGCCGAGGAACTATCTTTCTGAAGTAAAATCGGTCAATAAACTCTTGCTCGCCCAAATGACTATCTCAAAGATGGCCACAATTGATGATATAGACATTAATAAGGCTGAAGGTATGAAGCAGACCGTGGCCGGGCTTATGGATGCCGTTAAAGTCGGTGACAGAAAGGCAGCTTATTCCTACGACACTTATCTTAGGGCATACCTCGACCTCAGTGGGCTGACGCCTGAAGATATTAAGGTAGATGACGCAACAAAGACTATCACCCTAAATCTACCTTCTGTACAGACTGAGTTTGCCGGGCGCGATCTTGAAATCCGCGAGGATCACTACCGTGTGAGCGGCCTTAGGGCACACATTGATCCGAAAGAACGTGCTGAGATAAAAGAAAAGATGAATACCGTACTTAAGAAAGAGGTTGAGGAGAAATCCGAATTCCGCTCTCGCCTTGAAGCCGAAGGGCGCATGAAAGCCGACACTTACTTCAAGGCTCTTCTCGGGACTGACGGATATAACGTAATCGTAAACTTCAAGTGACATGAAAGCCATCTACTCCATATTAGGAATCGTAATCATCGCAGCCATAGGGTTCGGTATCTATAAGTATACCACCGCTCCTGAAGCTACAAATGTAACTATGCAGGAAGCAAAAATTACAGATATTTCCCCCATGCTCCGACTCTGTTCGGTAGAGATTTATGACGACGTACCTGTGAAAGGATCTATCGGTAATCGCCACATGTTCGCCCGGATGGCTCTCAAGGGTTCAATTTCATTCGATCTCGACAGTATTGCGATGGCTGAGAACAATGATACAATCTCCGTGGCTCTTCCCAAAGAGATCGTAGACATTTATGAGTCTACCGATGCCAATTCCTATCAGGTGATCGACGTATGGTGTGACAGTTTCTTTGGCAATTCCAATTTCACGACTGCAGAAGAAAATTCCATAAAATCAAAAGTTCGTGACAACTACCGAAAGGAAATCTATCGTAAAGGTTACGTAGAGAGGGCTCGTAAGGAGGCTGCGGATAACCTCACCTCATTGCTCAAAGGACTCACCGGAAAGACCGTAATAGTTTCAGATCCTACGCCACAGGGAACAATGTAATATGGGATTTTTCGATAAAATAAGTGAGAAAGCTAAGGAAGCTGCTGAAAACGCCAAGAAAGCTGCCGGCGAAGCGATTGAAAACGCATCCGCTGAAGGGAGTAATATCTTTGGCAAAGTCTCGGATGGTTTTTCATCATTTACGGAGACTGTAGGAACTTCTGCCAAAGAACTTACGACATGGGCTGAAGGCATGCCTGACAAACTCAGGAAAATGGCGGATGACTTCGACGCTGATGCTATGTGGGACAAGCTTTCAAAGAACGCAGCAAAAGCCGGACAGGACCTCATAGTCATGGTCATGACAATATATTACTCTATTGAATCGAAAATAACAGCTATACAGAATTCAAAAAATAATGGCAAATCAAAGTAATAGCAATTTTCTTGATATCGCAGTCCTGATTGGCGCTATTGTTTATTTCGTCACTCCAATTGATCTGATTCCGGACGTAGCCCCGATAGGATTTATCGATGACACCGCTCTTCTGACTATGGCATTCAATTCTGCAAAAAGTCTTTTCAGCAGCTCTGACATAGCTAAGGCTAACGAAAAGGCGGCAAAGCTCTTAGGTGAAAATTTCGATCCGGAAAAAGCCGCAAAAATGGCTCAACAGATTATTGCTTCTCATAAAAAATAACAAAAACACTTTAAACATCATTAATTATGGCAGAATTCAAGATAGATGGCCGCATGAAAGTGAAAGGCCTTAAGGAAAAATTCAAGGAGACTTTCGGTCTCACACTGAGAGTATACACCACACTCACATGCAAGGCTCCGGCAAAGGATGACGCTACTCTTGCGTCAATCCGCGCTGAGGGCGCGAAGGGTGGCGAGATCACTGTAGGCTCAAACCGCAAGGTGGGAAGCTTTGAGAAGATGGTGGCCGACGCATACGGCATCGGCGTGCAGGTGGCCAACGCCGACAACACCAAGCTCGCAAACGATGACGATACCCTTGCAGCCGCAGCAAAGAAATAAATAATATTCTCTTATAGAAAGTCGCCGCTACAACTAAAAGACCGTCGTGGCGGCTTTCTTCGATTTTTAACGTATAACCTAATGACTCATGAGTACTAAGGCCTATTATCAGAAACAGATTATCGATCTCCGGGCAAGAGTAGCCCGGGAAAGGGAGGCGATGAAACGAGACAACGAGTCGTATGCACGACAGATAAAATCGGCGTCATCACCGACTATGAAAGCGAACTTCCGCAAGAATAAGATTGACCGTCAGGAGAGTCATAAACGCACGATCGAATCGCTGCAGCGACAGATAGCGCAAGCTCAGCTCAACAAGACACGCGCACCGAAATAAACATATATGAAAGATTTCTGGAAAGGTGTCATCGCCGTGCTTACCCTTCAGTGGCTGTTTGGTGGCAGCGGGAACAGCAGTAGCGGGTGTGGATGCGGAGGATGTCTGGGCTATCTGATTCTAATCATTTGTTTAATTCTTTATTTATTAGGCTTATTGTAAGAAGTTATGAAAATACCAGGACTTTCTTTCTCATGGAAAAGGGCTCTCGGCATCACCAAGGCTAAACAGAATTTCTCACGTGCCACAGGCATACCCACCTCACGCCAGGGCCTTGAACGAAAAGTTGGAGCCCTTATTATCGGCACGGTATTGGGAAATAAGAAAAAGAAAAGACGCAGATGAGCGAAAAGAGACCGGAAAAGGATGTGCCTTTGAAAATAAAGCTGGCCCGCGCCTTAGACGATAATCTGCACACGCGCCAGTGGCATAACATAGTAGACTGGCTTATCATAGCTATGATCCTGATAAGCACTACCGAGATATTCCTGTCTACATTCGATCTTGACCCGAAGCTTCGCCGCGTCTTGTTCTGGGTCGACATCATCACGCTTGTATTCTTCACCATAGAGGTATGTCTCCGAATATGGGTAGCTCCCATCATCAATCCTAAGTTCAAGGGTTGGAAAGGACGACTGAGATACTGCTTTACCTTCTATGGAGCGATCGACATCCTCTCCACATTTCCGTTCTATCTCCAATGGATATTCCCTCTCCCGGTAATGGCGTTCAAAGCGCTGCGTACGGCGAGGGTAGTGCGGACCCTCCGCATAGGTCGATATACAAAATCCTTTAATCTTCTGACAGACGCTATAAAGGAGAAACGCCACGAACTGATCGTCTCAATGCAGTTTCTGATTGTCATAACTGTCATTCTGAGCCTTATACTCTTCTTTGCCGAACATGATGCCCAGCCTGACGTATACGACAATGGTGCAGTATCTGTGATGTGGGCATTCGCCCAGTATATCGGAGATCCAGGTCAGTTCGCCGATACTCCACCCATCACCGTAGTAGGCCGGATCATCGCCTGTATAGTCGGTCTTCTCGGAATAGCCATAGTGGCAGTGCCTACCGGTATAATAGGAGCCGGTTTTACAGACGCTATCGAGAACCGTAATCACGCTGAGGAGGTAAGAAACGATGCAGCCATGCTTCGCAACGGCTTCGAGCGGAAACTCGACCGACCGACAGGCCTGCAGGTGGTGCCTCCATTCCGTAGTGTAGAGGACCTGAAAACCAGACTGAACATGAAATCCGACAACCTTCAGGAAGCCGTCAGCCACGGCCCCGGATTCCGTATAGTCAATCTTGCTTCCACTGTGCCGACCGACGACGGAGAGTATGTGGCAGACCGTATCGCCGTGGAGCATTATCCACAGAATACTCCATACGGATGCTGCATCGACCGGAATTCCCGCATCACGATAATCGCACCGTCGAACATGATCGATCCGGGACTGTCTCATTTCTGCTTCTATCTTGCCTATATCGGACAATTTAACTACATCAGCAGAGAGGTGGGGGAAAGAGCGCCATACAAGTCATATTACGCTTTCGGATCGGAAAGCGATGTCGAGGGATTAAAGGAGTATGCCACCGACCTTAAGCGATTGATGGCAAAGGAAGGCGCCTGGTCGCTTACCGTATTGGTGGCAAGCGGAGCTCTGGAACCTCCTTATCCGACCAACATACATATTAACATAGGAGGCAAGAAAGGGGATGAGCGCACATCAGGAGAAGACCTGTTTATAAAAGAGGGAGCAACATACGAAGCTTTTTATAAAATTCTTGAGAAGACAGTAGCCGCCGATCTGAACCTTTCTATGGATCATCAGAAATTCCACAATACCCATTCTCCAAATAACTTTCTCCGCAAGCTGAGTTTAACCGGGCATGCCAACCATATCATAATGCGCATCGAATGGAAACAGCTGCTATGGTCTCAGAAGCGTCTGCTGCTTGCACATGATATAGCCGAAAGCCTTTGCACCGCAATTCTTAATGCCCCGCTTCCTACACCGGCCCCCGAGCTGAAAGTCAAGGCCATCGGCTACGACGGCTACCCGTGTCTTGAATCATAGACGTTAAGCTTTCCCCACAATCTTTATATTTCCTTAATAATCTGCGTGTTCGCTCAAAGCGTTATATCTACAGAAAGCCGGAAAAGCTTTCAGTAACAGCTATCTAAAACACACAAGTATTATGGAAAAAGAAAAGAAATCTTATTTCGTCAACATGATCGAGGCCAAAGACGGAAAGATGGCCGAGGTGTTGAATTTCAATTTCGGTGGCCATCACGACATCGCCGCCATGGTTGAGAACGCCAAGGCACTTGGCTTCGCCAAAGACAAGCATGCAAAGGAGTTTGTCCTTGCCATGCGTTTCATGCATCACGTAATCAAGAAGAACTCCGACAATCCTCTGTTCGCACAGTTCGCCTCTCAGTTCGAGGCCTTCAAGCAGGAGGTAAGGAGCAAGGTAGGATGCGGATGCAGCTGCAATAAATAAGACACAGTCTTCTAAAACAAAATCAAGGATGTACCCCAAACCGGGCACATCCTTTTTTCATAGTGGTTCGGTATCAGGGAACCGTGGTTTAAACCATCCTTTGCTCACCAATGTTATTCTCTTGGATTTCTAAATACGCTAAACCATATAAACCATTTAACCCCAATATCCCCAAAACATGAAAGTACTCGTAATCAACGGCAGTCCCCATCCGAAAGGATGCACCGACCGTGCCCTCCGCGAAGTGGAGCAGACACTAAACGCCTGCGGCATAGAGACAGAACGTGTCAATGTAGGCACTAAAGACGTGCGTGGCTGTATCGGCTGCGGGTTCTGCCGCGAGCACGGCCGATGCGTGTTCAACGACCTTGTAAACGAGACCGCGCCGAAGTTTGCCGAGGCCGATGGTCTTCTCGTAGGCTCTCCCGTATATTACGCCGGAGCCAACGGTCAGCTTCTCGCCTTCCTCGACAGACTTTTCTACAGCACTTCAGGCGTATTCAGTAAGACAATGAAGGTCGGAGCCGCCGTAGTGTCGTCGCGACGCGCCGGATCCACTTCGGCATTCGACGAGATCAACAAGTATTTCACGATCTGCTCAATGCCAGTAGTCTCCAGCACATACTGGAACGAGGTGCACGGCTTCACGGCCGAAGATGTAGAGGCCGATCTCGAAGGCCTGCAAACTATGCGCAACCTCGGACGGAACATGGCATTCCTGATCAAAGCTATCGTCGCTGCCAAAGCAGAAATACCCGAACAGGAACGCGGAGCATTCACCAACTTCCATACCGAAGGCTGATTATGCGTAGTGCGTGATACGTTATACGTTGTACGTTTTACGTTTTGTGACGTGCACCGGCTCTTTAAACCTATTAAACTCTTTTAAACCTCTTAAACTACCTTAATAAGACAATGAAAACCTTCAAACCCGCAGCGTGGCTTCTCCCCCAGCCCGTACTGATCATCGGCACATACAACGCCGACGGCACCCCAAACGCCATGAATGCCGCATGGGGCGGCCAGTGGGATGCCCACGAAATATTCATCTCGCTCGGCTCGCACGCCACCACCGACAACCTCAACCGCAACGGTGAGTTCACAGTAGCCTTCGCCACTGTGGACACACTCGTAGCCGCAGACTTTGTAGGGGTGGTGAGCGGACGAAAGGATCCGGAGAAGATGAACAAGACCGGATGGAAATACTCAAAGGGGGAGACAGTCGATGCCCCCGTCTTCGACTGTTTCCCGATGACTATGGAATGCCGCATCAAGGAGAAGATCAATGAATCCGAGACCGGCTTCTATATGGTGGCCGAGATCATCAACATACAGTGTGACGAGAAATACCTTGCCGAAGACGGACGTCCCGACGTAGAAAAAATGGAACTCATCACCTTTGATCCGGTCCACAACGGGTATATCCGCCTCGGAGCCCGTGTAGGCAACGCTTTCCGCGACGGACTCACCCTTAAATGATATAACAGACCGGCAAAGACAAGAGGGTGCAATTCGTTTTGAACCGCACCCTCTCTATCTATTGGAATTTTATCATAATTCTATCATTCAGATTCCCAGCAGACTTTATAATTAAGTTCTTCTCCAGTGAGACTGGAGACCTTGCTGAATGCCTCCACCCGGGTATCGTGTATTGAGTTGGATAAATCATATGAATAGTCTAAATTATAGCCGCCTGTTTCATTACCAGATCGTATGAAATATATGGTCTCACGCTTAACCGGACTTTCTGAACGTTTCCCTAACATTCCTTGATATTGTAGAGGAAGATAAAAATATCGTAATATGGGGCCGTGATTGATCGGCATATATTCAATAGAGAGCCCCCCGTAATATGAATATGTCCTTTTTGTCATCAGTGTCCGCTTCGGTGAAGTGTAATATTCAGAATACTCTTTAATATTGCCTTCATCCCACACTAACGCCACCTTCCAGTCTAAACTTTTATCCTCTTCCCATCCGGTAACATCGGTACGTTTTTCCGATATGCTGATATCTGTAAGTTGATCAAATGAATCATATTGAAATTCAACCGTATAGTTTTTTCTGATTATTTCATAATCAGAGTCATATTTAATAAATTTAATAAAACTTCCCTCAGCACGCTTCGCGGTGCCGTTGGCATTCAGATACAAAGTTTCGGAAAAGACACGCCGCGTTATTTCCACTGTCCGTTCTTCTGCCGAGATCTTGATTACACTGTTGTCATCGCTGTATTCATAAGTTGCTTCGATACGTGACTTACCCCAAGACTCGTCCTGAGATACCACCAAGCTGGTTACCAGACCATTTTCATTATATTCAAATGTCTGACGGTAATTGTTTTTTTCACATTCGATGTGAGAAATTCTGTAGCTTTTGGATGGAGACACAGGTTCTTTTTTCTCATCGCACGAGCAGATTAAAACCGTCAGTGCAAGCAGTGATATGCAAGATCTCATTTTCATAAGGATAATGGCTTTAAGGTTTTATCATAATAACGTATGCCAAAATAAATTATTACATTTATCCGCATATCGCGCTTCGGCAGACTCGATCTTGAAGATCGGACTCAACCCACCGGGAATCTTTTAATTGAGAATTGATTTATCTCGATTTATCCGGATTAATCCTGATAAATCCCGATTACTCCGGTTTGTCAATTGGTCGGATACCATTACACTCAGGATAGTTACTGCAACCCCAAAATTCACGACCTTGCATATGACCTTTCTTCTGCATCCTCTTAAGCATAGGTTTGCCGCATTTCGGACATGCAGGTGCTCCGGCCTTGGATGACTGAGCCTTTCTTGCTTCAAGTCTCTCCGCTGTCATATTCTCCGTAAAACCGCCCATACGCCTGAAGCCTTCAAGCTGTCCCCGAATCTGAGACTGCAGCATCTTATTTTCCCTTATGCACAATACAAGCAAAGCATTGGCAGCTATTTCCGGATTATCATTTTCCAGCCAGCGGTCAAATTTACCTTTTTGTGTAAGTATATGTTTCGCAGCATCATGAAGATAACTGTTGGAATAATCAGGAGAGTCGAGTCTCATCTGCCAGATGGTCTCGCGATCCATATTTCCTATAGCCCAGACATCAGCCTTTTTTCGCAGAAGAAAATTAAACACATCACCCTGAAGCTCGTCGAAACTTGCTCTTGCAACGTCAAGGAGTCGCATTTCTGTCTCAATTGATGTAGAATGTCGTGCGGATCCCTCAGCGATATTAGCCACTCCACAACGGGCAGCCATAACCATCTGATCATACAGGCGGCGTCCCGGATCCATACGATAGTCAACAAAACGATCACAGAAATCCTGAGTGGCAAGTTGAATAATATTTGCCATAATCCAGGAATTTAACCAATAATAAGATTGAGAAAATTTAATATCTACTCCCATAAAAAGTTTATTCCAGTTTTAATTGGGTACAGTATTCAATTCAGGTATCGCTTATACGGCTATCAGCAAATTCCCGTTGAGTCATCCGCGCTAATCCACTAAGCAAGGAAGAAATCGCAAATTTACAAATAATATTCCATCCAGCCAAGCCGTACATTTAATCCGTCATCGAAAGTTTCCTAATATTATCACAGGCATATTGATTTGCTGCCTCAGACTAACGGCATGAACTATAATTTATCATGGTTTGTTAATCATTAACAAATCGGGATTAACCGCGAATAATCGAGATTAATCCCGATCATTCAATATCAAACCCTTTAAACCTTATAAAATGGCTACCGATTCCACTGTTACACGCTCGCCGTCTGCTTCCGGACAGACTTCTCCGGCTCTGTCTCCGGCTCCTAATAACTATGCTCTCTTCGTCGCTTTCATCGCCCTCATAGGCGCTTTCTCTTCGCTCGTGAACGACATGTATCTTCCTACTATCCCGTCCATGATGAGAGAATTTCACACCACCCCGTCCATGACCCAGATGGGTATATCGATGGCCATGATCGGCATGGGCATAGGATCCCTTCTGTGGGGGTCGACAAGCGACCGGTACGGGAGAAAGCCGATCCTGATTATCTCGCTCATAATATTCGTAGCAGCCACCGGACTGTCTCTTTTATCAAAGAACATAACGTTCTTCATCGGATGCCGACTGTTCCAGGGCCTCGGCGCCGGAGGCGCGATGGTACTCTCCACATCCATCCCCGCCGATGTATATATGGGTCGTCAGCTCGCCAAACTGATGGCGATCGTAGGAGCCATCAACGGTATCGCTCCGGCCCTCGGCCCTGTGGTCGGCGGGTTCATGGCCGACAGCGTCGGCTGGAAAGGAATTTTCATAGTTCTTCTCGCAGTGGGAGTGATCATGACATTCTGGACCACCCACTATACCGAGACACTTCCCCCGGCCCGCCGCCTTCAGACTACAAGCATCAAGGGTTATATAAAGGCGTACAAGGCCCTTTTCCTCAACGGACGCTTCATGCTCTACGTGACTATAAAGGCCGTGGCCATCGGACTGCTGTATGCCTACATATCTTCCGCTCCATTCATCATCCAGACACACTACGGATTCAGCGCCACGCAGTTCGGCATTATTTTCGGCGCCAATGCGCTCGCAATGGGTGTCGGATCTTATCTGGCTCCCCGCTTCAAGGTGATGAAGCAAGCCATGGTGGTAGGCTGTATCGGAATGTTCGTGTTTGCCGTTGCCGAGGCATTCGTGATGTGGAATAAGTCACCGTTTCTGATGTATGAGATATTCGCCATTCCGATGCTCCTTTTCTCCGGCATGATCTTCGCAAGCGCAAATACACTCTCGATGGAAGTAGGACGCGAGGACGCAGGAACAGCTTCCGCAATCCTGAGCGTGATCAAATATATCTTCGCAGCGGTCGTGTCGCCGCTCGTCGGACTCGGCGACATGTTCCACTCCACAGCCATCGCCTTTGTAGCCGTCACTTCCGTCTCACTCATCCTCGCCTGGAAAGCCTACCGAATGTCAGCCCTCGCCGATATGACCCGCACAAAATAGTTTAAAAGTTTAAATTGTTTAACGGGTTTAAGGACTGCTTCTACAATACGCTTTAAGGAAAAGAAATCACCCTTTACAGTTCCGGAGAATGAACTGTAAAGGGTGATTTTATTAATTGTGGAGTAATCTGGAATTTATCAGGCTACACATTTGATGCCGAGCCATACCATCAGAAGACCGAGAGCCACTGAGGGGACGATGTAGCAGATGAATTTCATCCACTGGCCCTTCTGGATCATAGCGAAACTGTCATGGCTGAATGAGGAGAATGTAGTGAAACCTCCGCAGAAACCGGAGATAAGGAGTGCATTGACGAGCGGGCTCATGTCGTGACGGGTCCAGAGACCGACAAAGATACCGATGATAAAACATCCTATCACGTTGACCGCAAATGTGCCGGCAGGATATTTGTCTCCGAAAAGTTTCTTTCCGGCTACGCCGGTGAGGTATCGTCCGCAGGTGCCGGCAAAACCGCCTAACCCCGCGATAAGCATATATTGGATAATCATAATTTCAATAGTTTATAGGGTTATGCATTTTGAGTTTCGGGAGCGGGTTTGCGGATGCATGCAGCTCCGAGGGCTACCATCGCGATACCGAAGACAAGGCTCGTGACCATGTAGAATACAAACATTCCGCCGTCACCTTTCTCAAGAAGTGAGATCATGTCGTCGGAGAAAGATGAAAATGTAGTCAGGCCACCACAGAAACCTGTGATCCAAAGCAGATTCGCTGTCTTGCTAAGTTTTCCGGTCTTATTGAGATAGCCATAAAGCATACCGATGATAATACAGCCAACCATGTTGGCCATGAACGTTCCTAAAGGGAAAGAGAGGTGACAGATAGCGGCACCCAGCTTATCCGAAAGGAATCGAAGACAGGTGCCTAAGAAACCACCGGCACCGGCAATCATTGTCGATTTAAACATAGCTGTGTGTTTTTATAGTTTATTAAAAAGTGTTTACGACCTTTAAACAAGGCAGACAAACGAATGTTCATGAATCTAAATAAAAAAAACAACCGTCACTTTAAAAAACAAGCCGTTCTTTGAACTAATACGAAGTAAGAGTTGTTGTGACAATATAAGCGCGTTTGCATAAAATGCGCATATACTACATGGAGTAAATACGGATATTAACCTCATAAATTAATCACCATGCATCTAACACCAAAAGAGCAAGACAAACTCACCCTTCTCACGCTCGGTATGATAGCCGAACGCCGCCTTCAGAAGGGCTTGAAGCTCAACTACCCGGAATCGGTTGCCTACATCACATCATGCGCACTCGAAGGTGCCCGTGAAGGCAAGACAGTAGAAGAAGTCATGCACGATGCCGCCAATGTCCTCAAGAAGGAACAGGTAATGGAAGGAGTCGCCGACATGATCACCCTCCTTCAGGTAGAGGCTGTATTCACTGATGGCTCACGCCTCGTCAGCATCCACCACCCGATCAAATAATTCATCAGTGTCTCACTTCTAAAAAAATCCCAGAACATGGCTACTACAGACAATAACGCCCAGCAGCCCGCTGCGGCTCCCGCTCAGCCTTCGGGATATGAGACCCCTATGGGTGTCTTCCCCGGCCAGCCCGCTATCGCATACCCCAACACTCCAGGCTTCAAACCCGCCAGCTACGTGCCCGTAGGCGGTGTGATACTTGCCGACGGAGACATAGAATACAACCTCTATCGCCGCACCGTGAAGCTGAAGGTGCGCAACACCGGCGACCGCCCCGTTCAGATCGGTTCTCACTTCCACTTCTTCGAAGTGAACCGCTACATGGAGTTTGACCGAGAGGCCGCTTTCGGCATGCACCTCAATATCCCCGCTACCACTGCCGTCCGTTTCGAGGCAGGCGAGGAGAAGGAAGTAGAGCTCGTCACTTACGCAGGCAAACAGAGGGTGATCGGTTTCAACGACCTCGTAAACGGCTACACCGGCCGCGAAGACACTCCGACTTACTATCCGAAGGAGGTACGCGCTTTCAAGCGCATGCGTACTTACGGTTTCAAGGACCAGTCCGAGACTGAAATGGACAATGAATTCACAGGCTCTCCCGCCAAGTAACAACCTCTAACTTCGCATTATCAAATGGCTACAATATCAAGACAGGAATACAACAACCTCTTCGGCCCGACAGTAGGTGATAAGATCCGCCTCGGCAACACAGAGCTGTATGTTGAAATCGAAAAAGACCTCCGCGTTTACGGCGACGAGGTAGTTTATGGCGGCGGAAAGACTATCCGTGACGGTATGGGCACCGCCAATACCATCACTTCAAAGGCAGGTTCGCTCGACCTCGTGATCACCAACGTCACAATCATTGACCCCATTCTTGGTGTCGTTAAGGCTGACGTAGGCGTGAAAGACGGCAAGATCGCCGGCATCGGCAAGGCCGGCAACCCCAACATCATGCAGGGCGTGACGCCTACACTCTGCACCGGACCTTCGACCGACGCCATATCAGGCGAGCACCTGATCCTTACAGCAGCCGGCATCGACGGCCATGTTCACTTCATCTCCCCGCAGCAGGCCTACGACTGCCTCAGCAACGGTATCACCACCCTCATAGGCGGCGGTATCGGCCCGACTGACGGCACAAACGGCACCACCATTACTTCCGGACCCTGGAATCTCCAGAAGATGCTCCAGTCTACCGAAGGCCTCCCCATCAACATGGGATTCCTCGCAAAGGGTAACTCATCGATGCAGGATACGCTTCAGGAACAGATGGTGGCCGGCGCGATGGGCTTCAAGATCCACGAGGACTGGGGCTCAACTCCTGCGGCTATCCGCGCATGTATGGAAAACGCTGACCGCAACGACGTACAGGTGGCAATACATACAGATACCCTCAATGAGGGCGGATATGTTGAGGACACAATCGCCGCCATCGACGGCAGAACAATACATACCTACCACACCGAGGGTGCAGGCGGCGGCCACGCTCCTGACCTTCTGAAGGTGGCTTCAATGGCAAACGTGCTTCCTTCGTCGACCAACCCGACGCTTCCGTTCGGTATCAACTCACAGGCTGAGCTCTTCGACATGATCATGGTCTGCCACAACCTCAACCCGCTGATTCCTTCCGACGTGGCATTTGCTGAAAGCCGTGTGCGCCCCGAGACTCAGGCTGCCGAGAATGTATTCCATGACCTCGGTATCATCTCCATGGTGTCATCCGACTCTCAGGCTATGGGCCGCGTAGGCGAATCATTCATGCGTACTTTCCAGATGGCTTCCTATATGAAGCAGGTCCGCGGCAAACTTCCCGAGGACAGCGAGAACAACGATAACTTCCGTGTGCTCCGCTATCTTGCACAGATCACCCTCAACCCCGCCATCACTTACGGTATCTCCGACCTCCTCGGTTCTATCGAGGTGGGCAAGATGGCCGACCTCGTGCTCTGGGAACCCGCTTTCTTCGGCACCAAGCCAAAGATGGTCATCAAGGGTGGTCTTATCAACTGGGCTAACATGGGCGATCCCAACGCTTCGCTCCCGACTCCGCAGCCCAAGATCATGCGTCCGATGTTCGGTGCCTTCGGAAAGGCAATGCCGATCACTTGCGCACGTTTCATCTCGCAGGCTTCAATGGAGGCCGGCGTTCCGGAGAAAGTCGGCACTCAGAATCTCTTCTACCCGGTTCACGGCGTGCGTCAGCTCTCGAAGGCCGACATGGTGCTCAACACCGCTTGCCCGCACATCGAGGTGGATCCAGAGACATTCAATGTTTACGTCGACGGTGTTCTCGCCACTGTACCCCCGGCAAAGGAACTCCCGCTCGCACAGCTCTACTGGTTCAGCTAAGGAACTCTGCTAAGAGCACAGCATAAATCGCACTGATCTGCGGGAACTGCAGAATCGCAGTTCCCGCAGTTTTATGTTTAATCAGACTCAGCTCAGAGATGCGATGTGTCCAAAGCGGCTTGTCCGCATTCTGAAAACTGAAAACTGAAAACTGAAGACTAAAAAATGGAAGTAATCACCGAAATAATCGGCAACATACATCAGCCCGAATGGGCTGAGAAAATAAAGGGTATGCACGTCGAGACCATTTTCGTCGACCAATGGACTGCCCAGAAAAGCCGTTTCCTCGTCACGAGCGACCACGGCCATGAATATCCTATCGCCCTTAAGCGAGGCACACGCGTCGCCGATGGCGACATAGTGTTTTTCGATCCCGAACAGAACAACGCCGCAATCCTGCGTCTTGACCTCAGCAACGTGCTCGTGATCGACCTGAGCGGCATCGAGGGAAAGAATCCCCTCGACATCATGCGCATATCTGTAGAGCTCGGACACGCGATAGGCAACCAGCACTGGCCCGCCGTAGTAAAGGAATCAAAGGTCTACGTCCCGCTGACAGTCGACAAAAAAGTCATGCTCAGCGTGATGGAGACACACCATATAGAAGGAATCACCTTTGAATTCCAGCCAGGAACCGACGTGAT
>JAIEBK010000094.1:6242-9395 GCA_029070945.1 Muribaculaceae bacterium | reverse complement strand
GGGTCGTAACCCTCGCTTTTCGCTTGCGTGAATTTAACAATGCTATGATTTATATTTCTGCAAAGTTAATAATTTTTCTAAAACCCATATATCTGACCTTATGGATTTTTATTAATTTTGCGTTCTAAATGTTCAGTTATAAGTTAAATGAAAATATCAATCGAAAAGACCGCTGACGGATCGCCTACTCTTTACAGGGAGGATATCGACGAGCATTATCATTCGGTGAAAGGCGCTCTTGCCGAGAGCCTGCACGTGTATCTTGAGACGGGATGGCGGAAAGTGTCGGAGATGTCAAGGTCTGTAAGGGTTTTCGAAGTCGGATTCGGAACCGGTATGAACGCGGCGATTACAGCTGTGGCAGCCTCAGAGTCGGGAATTCCGACAGAATATTTTTCCGTGGAGCTGTATCCGCTACCTAAAGAGACGACGGATATTATCGCAGCGACATTAGAGGAGAAATATCGGGATGCTTTTGAAAGAGTGAATGAATCTCTATGGGGTGAGGCTGCACGTATCAATCCGTATTTCATTCTGAAGAAGATGGACGCCGACCTGCTTACAATGGACCTTCCAAAAGAAATCGATGCAGTATATTTCGATGCCTTCGCTCCCGAGAAGCAACCGGAGATGTGGGACGAGACCATCTTCCGGAAAATATACGACGTGATGAAGCCGGGAGCGGTGCTTACCACATACTGCGCTAAAGGAAGCATACGGCGTATGCTTCAGCAGACAGGATTCCTCACGGAACGTCTGCCGGGTCCTCCGGGAGGAAAAAGGGAAATACTGAGGGCAAACAAACCCTTCCCCCTCACTGATTGTTAACATTTAATAATGTTATAATCATCTCTCGCAAGCTAAAGGTGAGGATTATGCCCCCCTATAACCTCATAACCCTATAACCCTTAGGTTGAGCTTGCGAAACTTAAATAATTATAGAAATGGAACATATCAAAGTAAAGATCATCAATGATTCTCCTTATGGTCTGCCGGAATATGAGACACATTCAGCTGCCGGAATGGATATACACGCCAACATTACCGAGCCGATCACTCTCGGCCCGCTCGAACGATGCCTGATTCCGACAGGCCTGCGCATGCAGTTGCCGCAGGGCTACGAATGCCAGATAAGACCCCGTTCCGGTCTTGCCCTCAAGCATGGACTTTCGATCGTCAATACTCCCGGAACGGTAGACGCTGACTTCAGAGGGGACATCGGAATCATCCTGATCAACCTCTCCAATGAGCCATACACCATCACTCCCGGCGAGCGCATCGCACAGATGGTGATAAAGGAATACGTCCATGTGGAATGGGAACCTGTGAAGCGCATCGATACCACTGAGCGCGGCGACGGAGCCTTCGGACACACCGGCACAGAATAATCTTCCTAAGCCTAAGGGGGCATATCCCCTTAGGAACGTCTCTGACTAATGAAAAACACAAAACACACTCCATTATGGAAATACTCGACTGGCTGGTGAGGACACTGCGCGACAATCCCGCCATAGCAATCTTCCTTACATTGGGCATCGGTTTCTGGATTGGGAAACTGAAGTACAAGACATTCTCATTGGGTACCGTGACATCGGTGCTTCTTGTAGGTGTCCTCGTGGGTCAACTCGACATTCCGGTTCCCGGCCCCCTCAAACAGGTATTCTTCCTGCTCTTTCTTTTCGCGATCGGCTACAGCGTCGGTCCGCAGTTCTTTGCCTCGCTCAAAGGCTCCGGACTGAAACAGGTGCTGTTTGCCGTAGTGATGTGTCTTATAGTGCTCGGCACAACCTTCGGAGTTGCCGAACTTTTCCACTACAATAAGGGGGAGGCTGCAGGACTATTCGCCGGCGCACAGACCATGTCGGCGGTGATAGGAGTGGCAGACGATACGATACAGACTCTTAACGTCCCGGTATCTGACAAGACGGACTGGACAAACATAATTCCGGTGGCATACGCCGTCACATATATCTTCGGCACAATAGGGTCGGCATGGATACTGGGCACAATAGGCCCTTCTCTGCTCGGAGGCCTGAAGAAAGTGAAGCAGCAGACGGAAGATCTTGAGCGAAGCATGAACCAGGATCCTTCCTCATCCGATCCGGCTCTTGTCAACGCCTGGCGTCCGGTAGTATACCGTGCCTACAAGGTGGACGGAGACTGGTTTGACACGACACGTACGGTAAAGGAAATAGAGGAATATTTGGAGTCGCAGGGGCGTCGCCTGTTTGTGGAGCGTGTGCGTTCCGGATCGGAAATGACCACGCATCCTGCTCCCGAATTCGACGTGAAGAAGGGAGATGACATCGTCATTTCAGGCAGACGGGAATTCGTGATCGAAGACGAGTCCTGGCTCGGCAGCGAGATATCTGACGCTTCACTTCTCTCCTTCCCTATAGAGCGCATTCCGGTGATGGTAGCATCCAAGAACATGATAGGCCGTACTGTGGCTGATTTCCGCGAATCAATACAGACCAAGGGAGTCGTGATAGACTCCATAAAGCGTGGCGGGGTGGAGATTCCTGTAGTGTCTGCAACACGTCTGCAGCGAGGTGATGTACTGACCATCAGCGGAGCCGTGGCAGACGTCAACGCGACGGCCTCATATATAGGTTATCCTGATAAGCCTACTACGGCATCGGACATGGTGTTCGTGGGTATAGGCATAGCGATCGGTGCGCTCATAGGAGCGATAACGCTTCATTTCGGCGGAATACCCGTGAGTCTCTCCACAAGCGGCGGCGCGCTGATAGCCGGTCTTGTGCTCGGATGGCTTAGATCAAAGCATCCTACCTTCGGACAGATTCCGGATTCTGCCGTGTGGGTGTTCAATAATGTCGGCCTCAATATGTTTATCGCTGTAGTCGGGATCTCGGCCGGACCGACATTCATCTCCGGACTGCATCAGGTAGGATGGCAGATGCTCGTCGCCGGCATACTCGCAACCGGAATCCCACTTATCCTCGGCATAATCGTCGGCGATAAGATATTCAGGTTCCATCCGGCAATAACGCTCGGTTGCGTAGCCGGCTCCAGAACCACTACGGCTGCCCTCGGCGCCATACAGGACTCACTGCAGTCTACCGTTCCGGCGATGGGCTACACCGTGACGTATGCGATCGGCAACACTCTGCTGATACTATGCGGACTGGC
>JAIEBK010000094.1:0-6142 GCA_029070945.1 Muribaculaceae bacterium | reverse complement strand
ATGGTGCTTCTTTAATTGGGAATTGAGAATTTAGAATTGAGAATTTAGAATCTGATAACTATGAATAACAATATCAAGAATAAAGAGCGGGAACTTGCGAAGATGAGTCCGTTCGAGATAAAAAACACACTTATCGACCTTGCCAGGAAGGATGCGAGGAAATCTACACGACAGTTCCTGAACGCAGGCCGTGGCAATCCGGACTGGATAGCTACCGTCCCACGCGAGGCTTTCTTCCTCCTCGGCCAGTGGGCGCTGACGGAATGCACGCGTACATTCAGGACTGAGCCCGGCATCGCGGGTATCCCTGCAAGTGAGGGAGCTATGGAAAGACTCAACCATTTCCTGATGGTCAATTCCACACTACCGGGAGCGATTCTTCTCCATGAGGCTGTCAAATACTGCACTGAGACTCTTGGTATAGATCCCGATTCTCTGGCCTATGAATGGGCGGAGGGAATAATCGGCGACCAGTATCCCACCCCAGTGAGGATGCTCGAGCATTCGGAAGATATAGTACGCGCCTATATGGCACAGGAAATGGGCGACAACGCGCCGGGACTCGGCAGGGAATACAACCTTTTCGCTACGGAAGGTGGTACGGCAGCCATGTGCTATATCTTCGACTCGCTACAGGCCAACCATCTCGTCAACAAGCATGACCGCATAGCGCTCATGACCCCTATATTCACGCCCTACCTTGAAATTCCTGAACTGGACAGATACGAATTCGACGTGGTCAATATATCCGCTTCTGAGATGGACAGTGAGGGACTGCATACCTGGCAATATCCGGACTCAGAGCTGGACAAGCTCAGGGATCCGTCGATAAAGTTGCTGTGTCTCGTCAACCCTTCCAATCCGCCATCGTATAAGCTTGACGATAAATGCCTGAATAAGATAGTGGAGATAGTGAAGAACGACAATCCGAACCTGATGATAGTGACCGACGACGTATACGGCACATTCGCCAGAAATTTCCGATCACTGATGTATGAGCTTCCACAGAACACCCTCTGCGTCTATTCATTCTCGAAATATTTCGGAGCCACGGGATGGCGGCTCGCAGTCATCGCGCTCGCAAAAGACAACATCTACGACCGTCTGCTTGCCGCTCAGCCGGAGATACAGCGCAAGGACCTCTTCGAACGTTACCGTTCGCTCAGTCCTGATCCGGAGTCCATCGGATTTATCGACCGGCTTGTGGCAGACTCCCGCTCGGTGGCGCTCAACCATACGGCTGGACTTTCCACGCCTCAGCAGATACAGATGGTTCTGTTCGCTCTGATGTGTCTTATTGACAAGGATAACGCCTACAAGAAGGCCATGCAGGACATGATAGAGCGTCGTCTCGGCTCGCTTTGGAAATCAGCCGGCCTCACATTGGTGAAGGATCCCGACCGTGTCGGCTACTATTCGGAGATCGACATAATGGTATGGGGCAGGAAATTCTACGGTGATGAGTTCTGCGAGTGGCTGAAGAAGACACATGAATCACTCGACATAGTGATGCGTCTGGCCAAAGAGACATCGGTAGTGCTTCTCAACGGCAGTGGATTCGCAGGTCCCGACTGGAGTGTGCGTGCGTCGCTCGCCAACCTGACTCAGGCTGACTATATCAAGATAGGCGAGGCTATCCGCCACATCCTCGATTCATACCATCAGGAATTCTTACAGGAAAAGGATAAATAAACGTAAGCCGGAATATAGCATCAGAAGGAATCCTCATTGCGGAATATGCGGTGAGGATTCTTTTAAGATATATGCCTACGGTCTCGAATGGGGTGCTGTTCCAAATGTCTCAGATGGCACTGGACCCATTACGAATTCGAGCGTCGCCCCGTTACGTATCTGCTCAAATCCTATATACGACTTATCGTAAGGTATGCCGTTGAGGCGCACCTCCTGTATATAGATATTCTCCGCGGAGTTATCATGAGCCTGCATGATCAACTGTCTGCCATTACCTACGTCCACAATGGCCGATTCAAACAGAGGAGTGCCGAATACAAATTTTCCTCCGGCCGGTTCCACCTGATAAAGGCCAATGGCTGACAAGACAAACCATGCCGACATCTGACCGACATCCTCGTTGCCACACAACCCTTCGGGACCCTCACCATACATTTCGTTCATAATACGCCGGAGGATGGGGGCACCCTTAGAGGGGCGGCCGGCATAATTATAGAGATATGCGATATGGTGGCTTGGCTCGTTGCCGTGAGCATACTGTCCTATCAGTCCGCTGATATCGGGCGATGCGCCCTCGCCGAGCTGACCTTCCGCAGCAAACAGAGAGTCTAATTTTGCGGTGAAGGACTCATCCGAGCCAAAAAGTCTGATAAGTCCGTGAGGATCATGGGGCACGAGCCATACATACTGCCAGCCATTGCCTTCGCAATAATCATCGGCGCGGTGAACGGCTGAAAACGGATCGAAAGCTTCCTGGCGAAATCTGCCGTCAATCGACTTTCCCCGCATGAATTTGTTGCGGCTGTCAAAATAACGGCGATAGGATACGGCTCTATCGGAAAAATACACACTGTCACTTTCATGCCCGAGCAATGCGGCGACTTTAGCCACGGCATCGTCAGCGATCGCGTATTCGAGGCCTTTAGCCACACTTTCCTCACAGCAGGGAGCGTCATATGGAACATAACCGTATTTCTTCAATTCGGCAAGCGAGCGACCGTCGAGCATACAGGATGTCCTCATCGCTTCGTAAGCTCCTGCAGTATCGGCGACAAAACCTTTCAGGATCAGGTCGCCGAGTACGATGACACCCGGATTGCCGATCATGCAGTCGGTCTCGTTACCATGTAAATGCCATACGGGCAACTTGCCTTGCTGACGATAGATGTTGATAAACGTCTCGGCATAATCATTCTGCAGTTCGGGATGAATAAGCGTAGAGAGAGGATGTGCCGCCCGATAGGTATCCCAAAGCGAGAAGACTGTATAATCGGTAAATTCTCCACCCGTATTGTAGATATTTCCGTCGGCTCCGCGATAGTCTCCATTTACGTCGCTGAATACCGCAGGAGCAAACATCGTGTGGTATAAAGCGGTGTAGAATTTACGCTTATCCTTATCAGATCCTCTGACGTCTATCCTGGCGAGCTGGCTGTTCCATGATTCATCAGCCAATCCTGCAATCCGGTCAAAATCCCATCCGGGGTTCTCGGCCGAAAGATTAAGTTTCGCATTTTCCACACTTACAGACGATACACCGACCTTCATCAACAGGGGAGATGACTCCTGCCCGAAAGCAAAAAGCATATTTTCATTGTCACCGCAGTGAGTGACGAACGGCCGCGAGAACTTCGCTGTGAAATATATCTTCTGATCTTTAGCCCATCCTGTCGAGTGCCGGCTGCCTGAAACGGTACTGTCGTTTTCAATCACGATTTCCGTTTCTACAGGCTGATCCCATCCGATACCGTAAGCCAAATCTAATCTCACATAGGCTGTATCTGCATCTGCCGGGAACGTATAGCGGTGAAAACCTGTCCGTGTCGTTGCTGTAAGCTCGGCTTCTATGTCCGAACCGTTCAGAGCCACGCGATAGTAACCTGGCAGGCATATCTCCCTGGCGTGGGAGAAGGTGGCTGTCGTGTCTTCCTTGCTGCAGACAGGCAATACAAGAATATCGCCTAAATCACCTATGCCGGTTCCGCTTAAATGGGTATGGCTGAAACCCAGCAGGGTTGAATCGGAAAAATGATATCCGGAACACCAGTCCCATCCCTTCACCTTCTGAGATGGCCCTAACTGAACCATGCCGAACGGTACGTTGGCGCCTAAAAACACATGTCCGTGGCCTCCAGTTCCTGTGAAAGGGTCGACAAAACCGGTAAAATGTGTCACCGGGACGTCCTCTTTCCGAACGTTGCACGACAGCACCGTGGCCAGCGCCAGGCACACCATACCTATACGAATGCTTTTCTTCATCACGAAGTTGTTTAGACTATCTTCTTTTAGAGAATGAATAGGGATAGTCTTTTTCGAGTACTCCCCATTGTTTATTTGGTCTGTCGCCTTTTCGAATAGTTATATTCTTTCCCGATTTTATATCCGAAGCTTTAAAATAAGACGGAGAGTAATTCTTTCCGTCAATCTCGATGCTCTGGATATAAACGGGGTCCCCCTCTCCGGCCGATACGTTTGTGAAGACAGTCTGCGTGCCATCTTCAAATGTAAGGGTCGCCTTGTCAAACAAAGGGGTACCGATAACATACTCTCCTGAGCCGGGAGCTACCGGATAAAAGCCTAACGCCGAAAAAACATACCAGGCAGACGTCTGGCCATTATCTTCGTCTCCGCAATATCCGTCAGGAGCAGGAGTATACATACGTTCCATCACATCATACAGTTTCTGCTGCGCTTTCCAAGGCTGACCGGCATAGTTGTACAGATATATCATATGCTGTATAGGCTGGTTGCCATGCGCATAGTTACCCATGTTCATTACCGTCATTTCCCGTATCTCATGTATGGGAAAACCGTAATAGCTGTCATCATAAAGGGGAGCAACCGTAAATACGGAATCCATCATCGATACGAAATTATCTTTCCCGCCCATCAGATCAACGAGACCCTGCGGGTCGTGGAATACAGACCATGTATAATGCCAGCTGTTTCCTTCAGTGAAGGCATCGCCCCATTTCAGCGGTGAGAAAGGTTTCTGGAAGGTCCCGTCTTCATTACGACCACGCATCAGTTTTGACTCTTTATCAAACACATTGCGATAATTGAATGCGCGGTCTCTGAACGCCTTAAGTTCAGACGCCGGCCGCCCGAGTGCCTGTCCGAGCCGGTAAAGGCACCAGTCATCGTATGCATATTCCAACGTGCGCGCTACATTCTCATTGACTCCGACATCATAGGGGATGTATCCGAGTCTGTTATAGTACTCGTGGCCAAGCCTTCCGCTCGACGATATCTGCGGATGAACTGCCTCGACACCGGAAATGGCGGCCTTCCATAACGTTTCCGTGTCAGATACGCGGACTCCTGACAGATATGCGTCGGCCAGCACTGAAGCGGAGTTATTGCCGACCATGCAGTTTCTGTGGCCTGGACTCGCCCATTCGGGTATAAAGCCGCTCTCACGATAATGGTTGAGCATTCCTTCCTGTATTTCTGTGTTTATGCCGGGGTAGCAGAGGTTGAGGAGAGGAAACAACGCCCTGAAAGTATCCCAAAGACCGGTGTCAGTATACATGTATCCGGGTAAGACTTTCCCGGTATGCGGACTATAGTGTATTGGTTTCCCGTCGCTGTTTATCTCATAGAATTTACGGGGGAAAAGCAGTGACCGATACAGACAGGAGTAGAACGTGCGAAGCCGCCGGTCGTTTCCTCCCTCAACCTTTATCCTGGATAATTCCTTATTCCATGCGGCTCTGCCTTCTTCCTTAAGCTGATCAAACGATTTTCCCTCCATTTCCCTAAGGTTTTGGATCGCTTGCTGAGGACTTATGAACGAAGATGCGACACGGACTTCAACCTCCTCTCCTTTTTTTGTGTTGAATGTCATGATCACTCCTGCATGATTGCAGGTCACGTTATCTGTATTGACATTTACGGCAGAGTCCTCGACAAGTTGGCAGGAATCAAACTCCCTGTTGAACTCCATTACAAAATAATTCCTGAAGTTTTCAGGCACACCACCGCTGTTGCGGGTAGAGAAACCTGTGACAATTCTTTTTCCGGGATCAATTGAGATTTGAGAGCCATTATCAAAAGCGTCTATCACGATATTGGACTGTTCGCTTTCCGGAAATCTGAACCTGAACATGGCCGCACGTTCAGTGGGTGTAATTTCCGCCACCACATCATAATCGGCTAAATAGACCCTATAATAATATGGCCTGCTCTCTTCTCCCTTATGGGAGAACCAGCTGCTGCGCTTATCCTCATCGAATACAGGCGCGCCAACAGTGGCCATTATGGAAAACTGACCGTAGTCGTTAATCCAGGGACTGGGCTGATGGGTCTGTCGGATGCCACGTATCCTGTGGGCATCATAGGTATATATCCACCCGTCGCCCATCTTACCCGTCTGTGGAGTCCAGAAATTCATTCCCCAGGGCCGTGCAATCGCAGGATAGGTGTTCCCGGCTGACAGCTCGAAGCTTGA
>JAIEBK010000093.1 GCA_029070945.1 Muribaculaceae bacterium | reverse complement strand
GCCTCTTTCATATACAGTCTCAATGCAATTATGAATTATGCATTGAGCATTATGCATTAACAAAATTACTTGCGGATGAACTTCTTGCCATTCTGGATGAGAAGACCCTTGGCGTCAGCGTTCACGCGTACACCCTGAGCGTTGAAGATAGGAGCGTTCTCATCAGCTACGATAGCTGTTGAGACACCGGACTCACCTTCCAAGTGATATGTCACCTCGATAACAACCAAAGGCTGTTCTCCTGTATTCTTGAATGTGAACTCTTTCATATCAGGGATATTGAAAGACTGGATGTTAGGATTTTCAAAATCCTTAAAAGACTCGATAATACCATTGTTATCTTCAGCGGTATAAGTTGTTCCGGCAACTTCAGCCCAATAACAAACACGATCAGTAGCAGCGTCTTTGTTGATTGTAGTATAGAAAGTTACTTTAGAAGCTACATAACCTTCCGGAAGCGTAACCTGATTCTGAGCACCATTCGAAATCTTAATAGCCTGATATTCAGCACCATCTACTGTGATAAGGCCATTACCCGGATCAAGGGTCTTATCTTCTTTCAGGCAGGTGAGAACAAAACCTTCAGGAGCACCCAATTGCTCTGCGTTAAGAGGATTAGCCTTTACCTTACCGGGATTCGAGAGCACCGCGGTTTCAGCGGAAGCACTGATTGCGATAGCGGCAGCTGCCATAAGCGTAAAAATTTTCTTCATACGTTTTTTGGAGTTAAGTTAATAAATATAGTTATTTGATATGAGTTTTATTATGCCGGAATGTCAAGCATGACATTCCGGCATAAATTATTCAGTATGAGAATTACTTAGCTACACGCCAGCGGGGGTCTCCGGCCTCAGCGCAGTCAAAGGTCGGGAGCTTGAAGGTGAAGTTACCGGCTTCCGGATTAACCCAAAGGTCCTTGTAGCCTTCCTTAAGCGTGTTGCCGTCAATAGGATTGACCGCTACGCCTTCCTTCTCAGTCCACTTGAAGTCGCTTGCTATATAGACATTGGTGTACGAAACTGTAGCACCTTCATTCACAGTAGCACCACCTGCTGTCTTGCCGGGGAAATTGCCACCAAACACGCAGTTATTGATCGAGAGTTTGAAACCATCATTGCATCCGTCTCTCTTCATCATAAAGAGATCACCATTACCGGCAAATGCAAATGTACAGTTTTCAATCACTACCTCACCTACATGAGTATTGTCACGGTTGTTTGCACGTACCACGCCCTCGATGTTGGAAAGGGTTGAGTTTGTGATGGTGATCTTACCGATGGTAGTATTTGCATTGTCAAGGTGAACGAGCTTGTAGCCGCCGATAGAGTCGAGGATACAGTTATTGAACACAATGTTGTCGATGTTCTGACCATCCTTACGCGAGCGAATGAAACCACGCTGTGCCGCAACCTCTACATTCTCGAAAGTCAGGTTCTTGATATTGTAGACATCTCCGTTGTTGAAGAAGTAGCGTCCACCGAAGTTAGCAGACTTGTCGTCGGTAGGAAGACAGGTATACTTGATGTTCTCGATGTGGATGTTATCAATATCGCCTGCGGCTGCCATACCTGCACACTGGAGGGTAGCCTTGCCGCTGAGCGACATACCGGTCTTCATGGTGAAGTTCTTGGTAATCTTCAGTGTACCCGTAGCAATGTAGCTTGCACCGCCCTTGAGAAGCAGGATAGCTCCGTCGGGAAGTTCATCAAACAGAGAAGACTTGATTGTGTCGTTATCTACACCACGAAGGTCAACCACAGCATCAGGATTTTCGAATACTTCAGCCGCCTGAGTGCGGAAATCGCGGCGACCGCGATATTCACCGTCAGCACTGTAGACTACCACACGGAAATCAGTCTCGGGCTGAAGGCCATAGATCTCTGAATATCCGCGCTCAAAGTCACGATCTGTGATAGTATAGTAATAATTTATCTCTTCTTCTCCATCGCGGGTAGCCTCTGATTCGGGTTCACTTGATTCGCCTGACTCATGCAGCCATGGAGTCACTGTGCCGTCAGCATTACGTACGAAGACATTGAAGTAAGCAAGGTCCATATCGTCTCCGTCATTCCACTCGATCTTGGCAGCGCTGTCGATGATGTTATTGACCACCTTCAGCTTAGTAGGATAGGTGAGGGTCAGATATTCGGAAGAGTATATTCGACTCTCTTTTGTGTCACCGACTGCCTTGATGTTGACACGGTAACGCTCGTCCCAATCAAGATTCTCGAAAGTATAGGGAGAATAGGGGGTAGTGCCGGTAGGGTCCACTTCAATTTTGACAACCCTTACGTCTTCATACACTATCGAACCATCTTCAGCAGGATTGGGAAGTGCACGCTGGAGTGTAAGTTCATAGTAAACAGCTTCCTTGATACCCTGCCATGTGCATACGAGTGAGTTTGCGTTGACCGATGTGGTCACGACCGGACTGAACAGACGCGGAGCCTCGAGGTGATCCTTATCGTCGCAAGACGACAGCGCTACCGCTGATCCGGCCAGTAAAAGCCCGCAGGCTATATATTTGAATAGTTTCATTTTTTGTTTCTTTATTTAATTGTTGGCTTAAATCAGTTTAGCAACTTATATCAGTTTAGGGAGTTTATTAAGTTTATGAAATTTATGTCTAATTACCAAACTGTTAACATTTAGACGTCTAAACCGGTTAAACTTTATAAACCATTTAAACTATTAAGCAATTTAAACCTCTTAAACCTTCTAAACTACCTAAACCTTATAAACCATTTTTAAACCATTACGGATTCTGGATAAGATATCCGTTGTTGTTAAGCACTCCGTTTGAGGTGATGATACGGTCATTAGGAATCGGCATCACATAGGGCACCGCCTTGCCACGGAGGAAGGTAATATCCTCAGTACCGTTGACGAAAGTATTGTTTACCTTCTGGGTAAATCCGTAGAAACATGCGCGGGCACCTTCATTCATGATATAGCACTTGTTGCCGTTTTCATCAAGAAGGTCATTCTTTCCGTCAGCATCCTTTTTCGTCTGCACGAACTGCTCTGCGAAAGCCACACGGTATACAGTGCCGTTACCGCTGAAATTATTCTTCTTTGCATCGTCGTTTGAGAACGATTTAGCGGAGGCATAAGGCTCATTCGAGTCATCAACGAGAGTCCAGATGTCATTGAGGAAACCTACACGACCATTTTCTACAGTATAGTAAAGCTTAGACGCAATACCAAGATCCTTGACGGGGAACTCGTCTTTCTTCTGCACCCAATAGTCACCTACAGGGACAGGATCAAGCTGCATAGCGTTAATAGCCATGTCACGCATGCTTTCGAGAGTATTGACGATAGCGTCGCCATAGTAGTTCCAGCGGATGAGGTCAAACTTACGTATGCGCTCGCCGCCAAACTCCCATGCGCGCTCCTTGCGGATTGCGTCCTGAAAATCCTCATAGCTTCCGAGCTTGTTTACGTATGCGTCGACTTTCTCAGCAGCATTCGGTGAATTCACAAATGCACGGCTGCGAACCCTCTTAAGCATTTCCTTAGCCTCGGCAGTCGGTCCGTTGTTCACGGCGTTGTCTGCCTCGGCAAGAAGAAGAAGCACATCGGAGTAGCGGAGCAGCGGGTCGTTGATACCGGTACCCTTATCTTTCACAGAAGTGGAGTTCATATCCATGCGGCACCACTTGGCCGGCTCGATACCCCATGCGTTCTTTGCAGTCTGGATGTTGTCGTCTTCCCAGCGGTACATAGCGCAGGTGACAGGGAAACGCTGATCCTCCGGATCAAATGAGACAGCATATGGAGCGGAAAGGTTAGTATAGGTCGTACCTGAACCCTTGGAGCTGGCAGCTACGGAAAGGCCTAAGCACCAGCCTATATCGCCACCGGAATTCTCGATGTAGGCTACTTCGTAAAGCACATCGCCACCTGCGGGGGAAGCGCCGTTGATCTCAGCGTCGAAGATACCCTTAAAGTCCGTCGAGAGGGGACGGTCTTTCAGCTTGACAAGCTTACGTGCGTATGCCTGTGCAACCTTGTAGAAGTCATCATTGGTCTGAGCGGTCTGCTGAACGCCGTTCTCATCGGTATATACAACCGGTTCGATCTCGTCAGAGATTCGGCAGCGGTCCATAGTGCCATCCTCCTGCATGGAATAGCCTGCGCGGAACATCGCGAGCTTTGCGATGAAACCGAGCGCGAACTCACGGTTCATATATTCGGTGGTGATCTTGTCGCTCCACATCATTCCTTCCTCACAGTTGATGAGGTCCTGAATAAGATAGGAGTAGATCTTGTTCTTTTCCACACGTCCGCCGTCGTTACGGTTCTGCGCTGTAGTAGGTTCGGTAGCGAAAGGTACGTCACCCCAGAAGTTGCAGAGAAGGAAGTAGCGGTAGGCGCGGAGGCACTTTGCCTCGCCGTAGAGCTGGAGATAATCGGCATTCCCCTGCTTGAAGAGGGGCTGCTGCTCAAGGCCGGTGATGATCTGGTTTGCGAAATCGATTGCTGCGTAGTTGTGGTCCCATGCCGTACGTATATCACCGAAGTATGAAGGATTCAGACACCACACGGCGCGACGGTCATTGCCCGTTGTCTGCGTCATATTGATCGAGGCGATCTCAACGTCTGTATTCTGCATCCAGTTGGTTGACATACGCGAAGTATAGGAGTCCTCGCAGAAATATGCGTAGACATGGTTGACCATCTTGCGTGCGTCCGTCGCATTGGACAGCACATTGGTCGAACTGTCTGTCGACAGGTTTTCTGTCTCAAGGATATCCGAACAGGCGGTGAGACCGGGCAGAAGTGCCGCGGCTATCGCCGAAAGGTATAATGATTTCAGTTTCATTGTTGTCTTGCTATAAGAGAGATTGTTGGTTAGAAAGTGATGTTGACACCGGCGGTCCAGGAGAATGCCTTAGGATAAGCCGAGTAGTCGGCACCCGGAGTAAGACCATTGTATGAGCTGCCGCGGATTGCGGAAGACACCTCGGGGTCATAGCCGGAGTAGCCTGTGATTGTAGCTACGTTGTTGAGAGTACAATAGAGACGGAGCTGGTTGCATGCGAACTTCCTGGTCCACTTCTGCGGGAAAGTGTAGCCGAGGGTAAGAGTCTGGAGACGAAGGTAAGAACCGTCCTCGACTGCCCACGATGTGGCGATCGGGTTGTTGCCGCTCATAGTGAGCGCGCTCCAGTATTCCTTGCCTTCGTTCATCGCCTTCAGTGTCTCATAGTCACTTATGATGCTGCCGGTGGCGCGGTCAAGATATGTCCACGCTGTGGAAGCACCCATAAAGTCGCGGAGGTTGCTCCATTCATTACGATACTGCTGTGTGGTCACCATCTTGTCCATATTGTAGACATCGTTGCCTACAACGAAATTGAACATAGCGGAGAAGTCGAAACCTTTCCAGGTGGCGTTAAGGCCGAAACCGCCGGTGAACTTAGGCTGCGTACGGCCGATGATCTGGCGGTCATGGTCTGCGTCGATCTTTCCGTCGCCGTCAAGGTCCTTGTATTTGGGAGCACCCGGACGGAGGCCGCCTGTAGAACCGGTAGTTGCGAATGAGTTGTCGACAACACCGTCCTTAAGGATGTATTTGTTGCCGTCCATAAGGAACTGGGTATGACCTGCGTCGTCTACATAAGTCTTGAAGTCATCCACACCGTATACGCCGTCATGTACGAAGCCCCATACGAGACCGAGAGGCTGACCCACGATCACACGGTAGTCATCAGCACCACGCATGTCGGTGGAGAAAGCTCCGGAGTTGGTGGTGAAGTAGTCGGCGTCCGCAAGCTTGTCGACACGGTTCTTGTTCCATGCGATGTTGGCGTTGAAGGTCAGCTGGAAGTCACGGTTGCTTACTGCGATAGCATTCAACTGTACTTCGACACCCTTATTGGAGGTCTGACCGATGTTCTGCTGCATAGTGGTGTAGCCGATAGCAGTGATCGCACGGTTGAGAAGAAGGTCCTTCACAGAATTCCAGTAAAGCTCGACTGAACCGGAGAGTCTTTCGTTGAGGAAGCCGAAGTCAAGACCAATGTTGCGGGTGATTGTGGTCTCCCACTTCAGATCCGGGTTGGCGAGCTGGCTGTTGTTGAGTGTCCAGTGCGGGTTCTGGATATTACCGGCACCATAATACTTGCTGCTGCTGTAGTTCTTGTAGAGAGTCTCGAAGAGGGCGGAACCGATGCGGTTGTTACCTGACGAACCGTAAGATGCGCGGAGCTTAAGGTTAGAGAGCCATTCCTGAGCCGGCTCCATGAATTTCTCCTCGCTGATACGCCATGCTACAGAACCTGCGGGGAAGTAACCCCAGCGGTTGCCCTTGGCAAACTTGGAGCTGCCGTCGGCACGCATCGTGAAGGTTGCGTAGTAGCGTCCGCCGTAGTTGTAGTTGATACGTCCGAAGTATGAGAGAGTACGATCTTCCTTACCGAGGGTAGAGGAGATGGTGCGCGAACCTGTGGCGCCGCTGTTGGCCTGCATGGCGGCGAACATCTTCTCGGGAGAAGTACCGTCTACGAAATACTTACCTTCCATCGTATTGAGCTCATAGTTGCTCTTGATGAACTCCTGGCCGATCATGGCGTTGAATGCATTCTCGCCCCAATCCTTTGTAAATGTAAGGGTATGTACGAGGCGGAGCTTACCTTCGGTACGCTTCTCCCAGCTACCCATAGGAAGCGAACCACCGTTCTGAACTGCCTGAGAAGACTTGGAATCCCACCATGACTTTGTGTCGCGGAAGATATAGTCGTAACCGATTTCAGGACGATAGGTAAGAGACGGGATGATGTTCCAGTTGAGAGCTGCGTCATAGTGGAAGCGACGTTCGTGACGACGTTTCCAGTCGAGAGCTGTACGCTCGCTCAGACGCTGTGTCTGAGACAGATATGACTCGTATTCATCCTCATCCATCTGATTGATGGTAGCCTCGTCGATCTGGTCGAGAAGACCGTTGACGGGAGCCTTGGTAACGAGGTCGTAGGAACGGAAGGAGGGACGCTGACCGGTAGTGCTCGCACCCTTGGTCTTGGTGTCGCTCATACGGGTACCGAACTCGAAGCGGAGGTTCTTGGCTATCATATGCTGGATCTTAGAGGTGATGTTGTAGCGGCTGTAGCCCTGATCCTTGATGATTGCCTGGTCATCTACATAGGCTGCGCTGACGCTGAACTTTGTCTTGTCAGTACCGCCGTTGATGCTCACCTGATGATTCTGCGAGAGCTTGTGGTTGTTGAAAGCGTCTTCGTAGAGGTCGCCGCCATCCTGATAGAGGTAGAGGTCAAGGTCGCTGAACTGACCATAGCGCTTCTCGAAGTTACTGATAGCGGAGCTGCCCTGCATGGCTGCGCGTTCGTAGTTGAACATAACGTAGTCATAGGGATCCATAGCCTTAATCCTCTTATTGATATGCTTGCCCTGCATGAAGCCGCTGTAAGATACAGTGGTCTTGCCACCTTCAGGAGTCTTGGTCGTGATAAGGATAACACCGTTTGCACCCTGCGAACCATAGATTGCGGTGGAGGAAGCGTCCTTGAGGACCGTGATGTCGGCGATATCGGAGGGGTTGATGTCCGAGATGCTCGATACGGGGAAACCGTCCACTATATAAAGAGGTGAGTTATCGCCCGTGATGGAGCCGCCACCACGCACACGGATCACCATCTCGGCGTCCGGAGAGCCGTCAGTGGTAGTGATCTGCACGCCGGCAAGACGTCCGGTCATGGCCTGAGCCACGTTGGCTGTCGGCATCTTGAGAAGTTCCGAACCCTTCACGGTTGAAACCGCACCGGTAAGGTCTTTCTTCTTCATCGTGCCGTAACCTACGACTACGACTTCATCCAGAACTTCGGAATCTTCCTTAAGTACGATCTTGATGTTTGTGCGTCCGTCAATCTTTACGGATTCTGTCTTATATCCTACATAAGACACCTTGAGGACTGCTTTTGGGGAAACGTTTTTGACGGTGAAGTTTCCGTCAACGTCAGTAGAGGCACCGTCTTTTGTGCCTTCGACGAGGATAGAGGCACCGATCAACGGTTCGCCGGAGGAATCCTCGACAGTACCGGAGACCGTGATATTCTGCGCGTGCACGGGAAGCACTACGCACAACATCAGCATGATCACCAGAGCTTTCCATTGCTTAGCAAGAGAAAAGCAGCGCGGCAGTATGCCGCTGGCTTGGCTTAAATCTTTCATGTTTCGTGATGTAGTAAAATATTATATTATGGTTAGTTATATTTAAAGCAATTATCTGTGGCCTTAGGTAGACTCTATATGAATCCGAACAGATTCGGACACATTCGAGATGCAAAGGTAAAGATTTTTTTCATAATAACCAAAAATTAAATAATTTTTTTTTCTTTTTACTTACTACAATCCTATATAAACCTACAGCTTGCACGTAAGACATACACATTTTGTTATTATTTGTTAAAATATGCAAAGCG
>JAIEBK010000092.1:7496-10848 GCA_029070945.1 Muribaculaceae bacterium | reverse complement strand
TTACGCGCGGCAGAAACTCCGGCGTTCGGTTGGCGTATAAGCCGGAACCTTGAATCCTTTTCGCTATACTCTCGGCAGATGTCAGCTGAGCCGTCTGTTGATCCGTCATCGACCAGAATCGCCTCGAAGTCCGCATATGACTGTGCCTGCAGCGATGCCAATGCATCGCGCACCCACTCCTCCGCGTTATACACCGGAACGATTACCGATACTGCCGCCATACAACCATTGAATGTTTCATTGATGCAAAATTAATGATTTGTCGTGTAATTAGCAAATAAAAAAACAGGATTGCGTCGTATGCAATCCTGTTGTATCTTCTATGGTGGAGCCGGTTAGAGTTCCGGTTCCTCTACGAAATCATCTTTGCCCACTCCGCAGACGGGGCATACCCAATCGTTGGGGATATCTTCGAAAGCTGTTCCGGGTGCGATGCCGCTGTCGGGATCGCCTGTTGCGGGATCATAAATCCAGTCGCATACTTCACATCTGTATTTTTTCATAGTCAGATAAAATTTAAGGGTTTCTAAATCGTTTTTCATTCTTTAAAACCAAAATCCCCCCATTTTGGTTTAATATGTAGTTGCGAATAATAGATTTTTTTGTTCGGACTTATATCGTATTCAAAATTCTCAATTCAAAATTCACAATTACAACAATGGATAAATATCAGGAAGTGATCGCAGCGTCGAAGGTGACGGGCGACGACGAGGTCGTGAAGGCCGAGGTGAAGAAAATCGTGGATGAAGCAGGTAAATATGCCTCGAAAGAGGTCTATGAATTCCTGCTCAATTCAATCGATCTTACCACGCTTTCCACCGACGACAGTGTGAAGAGTGTGGTTGCCTTCACGGAAAAGGTCAATTCGTTTGACAGTGACTATCCGCAGTATAAGAATGTGGCGGCCATATGCGTCTACAGCAATTTTGCCGAAGTGGTCCGCAATACTCTTGATGTGCCGGGGGTTGACGTAGCCGTTGTTGCGGGATGCTTCCCGAGTGCTCAGACATTTATTGAGGTAAAGGTTGCCGATGTTGCTATGGCCGTTCTCGGAGGAGCAGATGAGGTGGATATTGTCTTCCCGGTAGGAATGTACAGGGACGGTGACTACGAGGGCCTTTGCGATGAGATAATAGAAATGAAGCGTGCGGCTCGTGGCGCGAGACTGAAGGTGATCCTTGAGTCCGGTCTTCTTAAGACTGCCGAGGACATCCGCCGTGCATCCGTGCTTTCGCTCTATAGCGAGGCTGATTTCCTTAAGACATCTACAGGTAAGATCTATCCCGGCGCAAGCCTCGAGGCCGCATGGGTGATGTGTCAGTGTATTAAGGAGTATTATCAGAACACCGGCCGTAAGGTCGGCTTCAAGTGCTCCGGCGGAGTCCGCACTACCGAGGAAGCCCTGAACTATTATGCCATAGTAAAGGAAGTGCTCGGCGACGAATGGCTCACCCACGATCTCTTCCGCATCGGTGCAAGCTCCCTTGCCAACGCCGTGCTTTCCTCCCTCGAAGGCACGGAAGTGAAATATTTCTGATTCCCTCAGTCAGAATAGTGATGAAGTTGTTTTGTTAATTCGTAAATAAAAAGACATCGATGTTTAGACGGACATTTTCTTGAAAAGTGTCCGTCTTTTATTCATTTCCCTCTTGGTAGTTTTAAAAATAGTGATTAACTTTGCATTCCCGACCTGAGTCTGAAGACACAGCGGGGTTCTGACAACTGACAACTAAAAACCTGACAATATGTTGCCCAATACAGATGTCATCACGAAAGAAAGCGTGGTGGTAAGATTTTCGGGAGATTCCGGCGATGGCATGCAGCTTGCCGGAAATATCTTCTCCAATGTAAGTGCCGGCGAGGGAAACACCATCTCTACTTTCCCCGACTATCCTGCCGAGATCCGTGCGCCGCAGGGCTCTCTGAGCGGAGTCAGCGGCTTTCAGGTCCATATAGGCCGCGGTGTCCATACTCCCGGCGATGCAGCCGATGTGCTCGTGGCCATGAATCCGGCAGCCCTAAAGACCAATCTCCGTTATCTGAAGAAAGGTGGCGTCATCATCTGCGACAGTGACACATTCCGTCCTGCAGATCTCAAAAAGGCTGAGTTCGCAACCGATGATCCCGTCTCTGAACTCGGTATAGATCCTGAGCATATCATGCTCGTGCCGATGACCACCATTCTTAAGGCCGCGCTCGCTGATTCCGGCATGGACCAGAAGGCGATGATGAAGTGCAAGAACATGCTTGCGCTCGGCATCGTATGCTGGCTTTTCGACCGCCCCGTTGAGGGTGTCCTCCATAAGCTTAAGGCTAAGTTCGCTAAGAAACCCGCCGTCTACGAAGCAAATGCCAAGGTAGTGCAGGCCGGCTGGGACTATGGTCACAACACTCATGCCTCCATGCCCACCTACCGCATAGAGACGGAAGCCGCTGTGCCGGGTGTCTATACCGACGTCAACGGTAATACCGCTACCGCATGGGGACTTATCATGGCCTCGGAGAAGAGCGGTCTTCCCCTCTTCCTCGGAAGCTACCCTATAACTCCAGCCACCGATATCCTTCATGAGCTCGCCAAGCGCAAGGATCTCGGAGTTAAGGCATGCCAGATGGAAGACGAAATCGCCGGTGTATGCTCCGCTATCGGCGCATCATATGCAGGCAACCTTGCTGTGACATCCACATCCGGCCCCGGCCTCGCACTCAAGAGCGAGGGTATCGGACTCGCTGTCATGGCGGAGCTTCCGCTTGTAGTGATCGACGTGCAGCGCGGCGGACCCTCCACCGGACTTCCCACCAAGACGGAGCAGACCGATCTCATGCAGGCTCTTTACGGCCGCAACGGTGAGTCTCCGCTTTGTGTAGTGGCTGCCGCAAGTCCGACAGACTGCTTCACTATGGCATTCGAGGCTGCGCGTATCGCGCTTGAACACATGACGCCGGTGATCCTGCTGACAGACGCTTTCATTGCCAACGGATCAAGCGCATGGCGCGTGCCGGAGGAAAATGATTACCCCGCAATCAAGGTTCCTTTTGTAAGCAAGGAGATGGTTGAGGCCGGCTGGACACCATATATGAGGAATGAAGAAACTCTCTCCCGCTATTGGGCCATCCCCGGGATGCCTGGTGCCATGCACCGCGTAGGCGGTCTGGAGAAAGACGCCAAGACAAGCGTTATCTCCACCGATGGAGCCAATCATGAGAAGATGGTGCTTACCCGCCGTCGGAAAGTGGCCAATATTGCCAAGGATATTCCTTTGCTCGAGATTCAGGGCGACAGGGACGCCGATACCCTTCTGATAGGCTGGGGCGGCACCTACGGCCATATGCTGACAGCCTGCGAAGAGCTTAA
>JAIEBK010000092.1:6262-7396 GCA_029070945.1 Muribaculaceae bacterium | reverse complement strand
ATGTTTGCCGACTATCTGCAGCAGAAGCTTCCCGGCGTGGAGATCAAGAGGATAAATAAGATCGAGGGTCAGCCTTTCATGGTGTCTGAGATCGTGGAGGGTGTACTCAAGCATATGAACCAACAATAATCCGGCGACAACAATGGAAAACAATAACTGCACATTCGCCCCCGGCGACTACAAGAACGGGGCAAGCGTACGCTGGTGTCCCGGATGCGGAGACCATGCCATCCTCAATACCCTGCATAAGGCGATGGCCCGGCTGGGTATCGCTCCGAAAGATACGGTGGTGGTCAGCGGCATCGGCTGCTCATCACGCCTTCCGTATTATATGAACACATACGGCATGCACACCATCCATGGACGTGCCGCCGCTATCGCCACAGGCGTCAAGACATCCCGTCCGGAACTGACCGTATGGCAGATTTCCGGCGATGGCGACGGCCTTGCTATCGGAGGCAACCACTTCATTCATGCGGTGCGTCGCAACGTGGACATAAATATGCTTCTGCTCAATAATAAGATCTATGGCCTGACCAAGGGTCAGTACAGTCCTACGTCTGACCGCGGCACCGTCTCCAAGTCGAGCCCTTACGGCACTACGGAGGATCCGTTCATTCCTGCAGAACTCTGTTTCGGCGCACGCGGCAACTTCTTCGCCCGTTCCTTCGATGTCGGACTCGACATCAGTGTCGACGTTATGGAGGCCGCCGCACGCCATAAAGGCGCATCTGTAGTGGAGATACTGCAGAACTGTGTTATCTTCAACAACGGCATCCATGCCAATATCGTAGACAAGGAGGTACGCGACGACCACACCATCTGGCTCCGCCACGGCGAGAAGATGCTCTTCGGCAAGAATCATGACAAGGGTCTTGTTCAGGATGGCTTCAGCGTAAAGGCTGTCACGATAGGGGAGGACGGCTATACGCTTGATGATGTGCTCGTCCACGACGCACACTGTGAGAGCAACTTCCTTCAGCAGCAGCTCGCAATGATGGACGGCCGCGATCTTCCTCTTGCTTTGGGAGTGATACGCGACTACGCCGCTCCGACATATGAGGCGGAAGTCGCCGCTCAGGTTGAGGAGGTCAAGGCCAGGAAGAACTTCACGTCACTCCGCGACATGGTCCT
>JAIEBK010000092.1:0-6162 GCA_029070945.1 Muribaculaceae bacterium | reverse complement strand
AAGACTGAAGACTGAAATCTGAAGACTAAAAAGACTATAAAATCGGCCGTTTTCACCAAAATCGGCCGATTTTTATGCACAAACCTCAAAAATATGTGCAAAAAACACCAAAAAATTTCTTTGTTTGGATTTTTTTAATTAGTTTTGCAGTCTAAAAACGACAACTATACAATTTTCTAACTCAAAACTATCAAGATTATGTCTGATATCGAAAACAGAGTAAAGGCTATCATCGTCGAAAAACTCACAGTAGACGAAAACGAAGTAACCCCGGAAGCAGGCTTCAGCACTGACCTCGGCGCTGATTCTCTCGACACTGTAGAGCTCATCATGGAGTTCGAGAAAGTGTTTGGCATCACTATTCCGGATGAGGATGCTGAGAAGATCTCTACTGTAGGTGACGCTATCGAGTATATCGAGGCTCACGTTTAATCACGACAACCCCACATTTCTCTCAGGATATATGGTTTTCTCCTCGCGTGAGGAGGAAACCTGTCTTGAGAGTGCATCATGTGAAGAATATGGAATTGAAAAGAGTTGTAATCACGGGCCTTGGAGCCCTCACTCCCATCGGCAACGACGTTGCTACCGCTTGGGAAAACGCCAAGAAAGGTGTCAGTGGTGCTGGCCCTATCACACATTTTGACGCATCCCTCTTCAAGACGCAGTTCGCATGCGAAGTGAAGGATTTCAATCCCGCCGACCACTTCGACCGTAAGAAGGCGCGTCAGCTTGACCTCTATGCGATGTATGCCCTTACGGCTGCCGACGAGGCTATCAAGGATGCCGGTCTTGAAGACGAAAACCTTGACAAGAACCGCATCGGCGTGATCTTTGCCGCCGGTATCGGTGGCCTTCACACTTTCGAGGAGGAAGCCGGCTATTATGCCATGAATAAGGAGAACGGTCCGAAATACAATCCTTTCTTTATTCCGAAGATGATCGCAGACATCGCTGCCGGACAGATTTCGATCGATCATGGCTTCCGTGGCCCTAATTTCGCCACTGTATCGGCATGCGCTTCTTCCAACAACGCCCTTATCGACGCATTCAACTATATCCGTCTCGGAATGGCTGACGCCATTGTAGCCGGCGGAGCGGAAGCTGCTGTATACCCGGCAGGTGTGGGTGGCTTCAACTCCATGAAGGCCCTTTCCACCCGCAACGACGATCCCTCCAAGGCTTCACGCCCTATGAGCGGTTCGCGTGATGGCTTCGTTATCGGCGAAGGTGCCGCCGCCCTCGTGCTTGAGGAGCTTGAGCATGCCAAGGCCCGCGGCGCGAAAATTTATGCGGAGGTGGCCGGTGGCGGCCTGAGCGCCGACGCTTACCACATCACCGCTACCCATCCCGAAGGTCTCGGTGCGACTCTCGTTATGGAGAATGCTCTCCGCGACGCGGGAATGAAGCCTGAAGATATCGACTACATCAACCTCCACGGCACCTCGACCCCTGTCGGCGACGTCAGCGAGGCGAAGGCTGTCAAGAAAGTATTCGGCGACCACGCCTATAAGCTCAACCTCAGCTCCACCAAGTCCATGACAGGCCACCTTCTCGGTGCCGCCGGTGCGCTTGAGGCCATCTTTACAGTGAAGGCTGTCACCGACAATATCGTGCCTCCTACTATCAACCACGAGGAAGGAGACAACGATCCCGAAATCGACTATGACATGAACTGGACCTTCAACAAGGCTCAGGAGCGCGAGATCAACGCCGCTCTTTCCAATACTTTTGGATTCGGCGGACACAACGCGGCTCTCATCATAAAGAAATACAAGGAATAATTTCCTCCCGGTTTTTTTGCGGCGGCTTCAGGCATATGCCTGAAGCCGCCTTTTTCTGAAAACGTGAAAACTCCGCTGCGCCGAAACTTTTTCAGGAAAAAACTTTGAAATATCCTTAATTTATCCTAATTTTGCATATCATATGCCTTAGGGTATATCTGTTTCGGAAAAAATTATCACAATTTCTAAACAATAAATTAAATTTAAACTAACGTTATGTGGTTAACTTGCTCATCTGTAGGACGTAAGTTCATCATGGCCCTTACAGGCGCATGTCTCGTCCTCTTTTTAACGTTCCACTGCGTGATGAATGCCGTATGTATCCTTTGGCCCGAAGCTTACAATTCCATCTGTGAGTTTCTCGGTGCCAACTGGTATGCGCTCATCGCATCCGTAGGCCTGGCAGTGCTCTTCATCCTGCACATCTGCTACGCCGTGTGGCTAACCCTGCAAAACCGCAAGGCGCGCGGTGAAGTGCGCTATGCGATCGAACACCGTCCCGCCACTGTGGAATGGTCTTCGCAGAACATGCTTGTGCTCGGTATCGTGATCCTTGCGTTCCTCGTGGTGCACATGATTCAGTTCTGGGCTAAGATGCAGCTCGTGGAGATCTGTGGCGATCACGGCACTCTTCCCGCTGCCGCCGGTACGCTCTTTATCCAGGAGGCATTCTCTCAGGTATGGACTCCGATCGTCTATCTGATCGCCTTCATCGCCCTCTGGTTCCACCTCCAGCATGGTTTCTGGTCGATGTTCCAGTCAGTGGGTTGGGACAGCACCGTATGGATTCCCCGTCTCAAGAAGATCGGCAACTGCTGGGTATCGATCGTGATCGCGCTTTTCGTGGCTCAGGCCATCGTGTTCACTGTCCGTGCTCATGAGGACTACTACAAGACCAATCCTGAGCTCCGCATGCAGTATAAGGCTATGCTCGCTCCCATGTTTATGGAAGACTTCGGCCCCGACGCCGCCCAGGCTGTGGAGATGGCTCCGTATGATCAGATTGCCGGCCAGATCCGTCAGATGGCAACTAACTTCGACTCCGATCAGGCTCGCGCCTACAACGAGAACAATCCTAAGTTCGAAGGTCAGGTGAAGACCCTCAACGCTGCCGTGGCCCTCTTCGACTATCTCGAGGCCGCTGACGCTCAGAACGAAGAAACGGATCCCATGATGGTTCAACCCCAATAATTACTAAGCGATATGGCAACAGAAAATGTAAAAATCATGAATCCCGCGGATTCCAAGATCCCGGAAGGTCCTATCGCTGAGAAATGGACCAACTACAAGGCTCATCAGAAGCTCGTCAACCCCGCCAACAAGCGTAAGCTTGATGTCATCGTGGTAGGTACGGGTCTTGCCGGCGCTTCCGCAGCCTCCACTCTCGCGGAGCTCGGCTTCAATGTGCTCAACTTCTGCATCCAGGACTCACCCCGTCGCGCACACTCCATCGCGGCTCAGGGCGGTATCAACGCTGCCAAGAATTATCAGAACGACGGTGACTCGGTATATCGTCTGTTCTATGACACTGTAAAGGGCGGTGACTACCGCGCTCGCGAAGCCAACGTATATCGTCTCGCTGAGGTGTCTAACAATATCATCGACCAGTGCGTGGCTCAGGGCGTTCCTTTCGCCCGCGAATACGGCGGCCTTCTCGCCAACCGTTCGTTCGGTGGCGCACAGGTGTCCCGTACATTCTATGCCAAAGGTCAGACCGGCCAGCAGCTTCTTCTCGGCGCATATAGCTCGCTCAACCGCCAGATCCATCTCGGCAAGGTGAAGAGCTTCAACCGCTATGAGATGCACGACGTTGTCCTCATCAAGGACAAGGACGGAGTGCCCCGCGCCCGCGGCATCGTGGCCAAGAACCTCGTGACAGGTGAGTTCGAGCGTTTCGCCGCTCACGCTGTCGTTATCGCTACCGGCGGCTACGGCAACACATACTTCCTTTCCACCAACGCTATGGGCTGCAACGTGTCGGCTGCCATGGCATGCTACCGCAAGGGAGCATATTTCGCTAACCCGGCCTACGTGCAGATCCACCCGACCTGTATCCCCGTTCACGGCGACAAGCAGTCGAAGCTTACCCTTATGTCGGAGTCGCTTCGTAACGACGGCCGTATCTGGGTGCCGAAAGATATCGAAGACGCCAAGAAGCTGCAGCGCGGCGAGATCAAGGGAAGCGATATCCCCGAAGATCGACGCGACTACTATCTGGAGCGCCGCTATCCGGCATTCGGCAACCTCGTGCCCCGCGACGTGGCTTCCCGTGCCGCTAAGGAGCGTTGCGACAAGGGCTACGGCGTCAACAACACCGGCCTTGCCGTCTTCCTCGACTTCTCCGAGGCTATCAACCGTCTCGGCATCGACGTGGTGCGCCAGCGTTACGGCAACCTCTTCGACATGTATGAGGAGATCACCGATGTCAACCCGGGCGAGCTCGCTAAGGAGATCGACGGTGTGAAATACTACAACCCGATGATGATCTTCCCCGCTATCCACTATACTATGGGTGGTATCTGGGTAGACTATGAGCTCCAGACCTCTGTCAAGGGCCTCTTCGCCATCGGCGAGTGCAACTTCTCCGACCATGGCGCCAACCGCCTCGGTGCTTCCGCCCTCATGCAGGGTCTCGCCGACGGTTACTTCGTGCTTCCCTACACTATCCAGAACTATCTCAGCGACCAGATCTCAGTGCCCCGCTTCTCCACTGATCTTCCCGAATTCGAGGAGTGCGAGAAGAAGTGCCGTGAGGTTCAGGATAAGCTCATGAATATCAAGGGCAAGCGCAGCGTCGACTCCATCCATAAGGAACTCGGCCACATCATGTGGGAATATGTCGGCATGGGCCGTACTGCCGAGGGTCTTAAGACTGCCATCACGAAGCTCGACGAGCTCCGCAAGGTGTTTGACACCGATCTCTTCATCCCCGGAGAGAAGGAAGGCATGAACATCGAGCTCGACAAGGCATTCCGCCTCAACGACTTCATCACCATGGGCAAGCTGATGGCTTACGACGCGCTTTCACGCAATGAATCCTGCGGCGGTCACTTCCGTGAGGAATACCAGACCGAGGAAGGCGAGGCCAAGCGCGACGACGAGCACTACTTCTACGTTTCCTGCTGGGAATATCAGGGTGCCGACAAGGCTCCTGAGCAGATCATCGAGCCCCTCCACTATGAGGCCATCAAGGTTCAGACCCGTAACTACAAGTCATAAATCCACTCAAAACTGAAATCAGACAATGGAAGAAAATATAATGAAAGTCAACCTCCGCGTTTGGCGTCAGGCTAATGCAAAGGCCAAAGGTGGATTCGTGACTTACAATGACGTCGAGACTACTCCCGACACCTCCTTCCTCGAGACCCTCGATATCCTCAACGAGACCCTCGTGGAGGAAGGACAGGAGCCTATCGTGTTCGACCACGACTGCCGCGAGGGTATCTGCGGTATGTGCTCTCTTTATATCAACGGACATCCTCACGGCCCTGCTACAGGCGCTACTACCTGTCAGCTCTACATGCGTCGTTTCCAGAATGGCGAGACTATCACTGTAGAGCCATGGCGTTCGGCTGCCTTCCCCGTGATCAAGGACCTTATGGTAGACCGCAATGCATTTGACAAGATCCAGCAGGCCGGCGGCTATGTAAGCTTCAACTGCGGCGGCGCTCAGGATGCCAACGACCTCCCCATCTCCAAGGTCAACGCCGACGAGGCGATGGACTCCGCAAGCTGCATCGGCTGCGGCGCATGTGTGGCTGCCTGCAAGAACGGCTCCGCAATGCTCTTCGTCAGCGCCAAGATCAGCCAGCTTTCGCTGCTCCCGCAGGGTGAGGTGGAGAAGGATCGCCGCGTGCGTGCCATGGTAGCCAAGATGGACGAACTCGGCTTCGGCAACTGCACCAACACCGGTGCCTGCTCGGCAGAGTGCCCCAAGAACATCAAGCTCTACAACATCGGCCGTATGAACCGCCAGTTCATCGCCGCCAAGTGCAAGGAATAAAATCCGAGGCAATATAATTAAGTATTCGAAGGGAAGGCTTATGGCCTTCCCTTCTTTGTTGTTGGGTGGTCTGTCATAAATCCATATTATTTGTCGGTTAAGGATATTTTTTGTATCTTTGTATTTAAGTTTCGTAAGCTTACTTAAGGGTTATAGTTTAAGGGGTTAAGAGTTTAAATCTGACTTCTGGAGTTGCTACCCTGGCTAAAAAACATCATGCTCCATATTAACCTTTTAACCTCATAACCATCAACTTTCACTTGCGAAAGTTGAGTTAGTTAATCGATATAATGAAATGAAAATGACCGGAAATTCATATCATATATATAGATCGTTCTCTGTTGCCGTGCTGTTGGGGCTGCTTCTTATAGGATT
>JAIEBK010000091.1:28397-31706 GCA_029070945.1 Muribaculaceae bacterium | reverse complement strand
CCGCCGAAGATACCGACTTTCATATATTATAATGTAGAATTGAGAATGCTGAATTGAGAATTGAGAATGGTGAATTGAGAATATAGAATGGAGAATTTTGCCACTACTTTTTTTTGCGTACGGAGAAGCCGAAGCCTCCGATAAATTCACCGAGGGAAAAGTACTGACCATGGCTGTATACCAACATGCCGGCATTCTCGAGTTCAAGTTTACCGGTCGTTTCATTGATGTAGCGGGAATCGGCACGGACATTGAGTACATCGGCTATAAACATATCGTGGCTGCCAAGATGCGTTACGCTCTTGACACGGCACTCTATGCTCAAAGGGGATTCCTCAATCGTAGGACTTTTCACCATCTCGCCCGGCAACGGGTGAAGTCCCGTCTCTTTCCATTTGTCATACTCACGACCGGAGCGAACACCTGCCCAATCGGTGGCACGCGCCATGTCGACAGTAGTAAGATTGAGGGTAAACTCCATATTCTTTATAAGCAGAGCGTGGGAGTGACGCTCTGGGCGAACCGATATATAACACATAGCTGGGTCGGAACATATTGTTCCGACCCACGCTACTGTTATCATATTCCACTCCTCAGGCGTCGCGCCACAAGTGGCCAACACGGCTGGCAGTGGGTAGATCATGGTTCCCGGTCTCCAGGAAAGCTTCATACGAATTGAGAATTTGGAATTGAGAATTTGGAATTGAGAATGCATGATTGCGTAGCCTCATTTCTCAATTCTCAATAATTTTAGACATTAAGGTCTTTAAGAACCTGGTCGATATGGGCGTCGGCTTTCTTAACGACTTCCTCATACTTATCCTTATCGTTAAGGTCCTCACGAACCTCGACATAGAACTTGATCTTAGGTTCTGTACCGGAAGGACGGATTGACACCTTGTCGCCGGCGGCAGTGAAGAACTGAAGCACATTGCTTGTGGTCGGGAAGTCCATCTTCGTGATCTCACCGGTCTTGAGGTCCTTACAATTGAGGTCAAGATAATCCTTTACCATCACCACTTCGCTGCCGGCGAGTTCCTTCGGAGGATTCTCACGGAAGTTCTTCATCATAGCTACGATCTCCTCGGCACCGCTCTTTCCGGGGCGAACAACGCTTACGCCACGTTCACGGCTGAAGCCGATCTCAAAGTAGATCTGCTTGAGGAGCTCATAAAGGTCCATACCCTTGTCTGCTGCCCATGCTGCGATCTCACACATAAGAGGAACTGCAGAGATGGAGTCCTTATCGCGAACGAATGTCTCAGCCAGGAAGCCGTAGCTTTCCTCTCCACCGCCGATATAACGGCCGGTTCCTTCCTGCTCACGCATTACGTTGGCGATCCATTTGAAGCCTGTGAATACATCGAACATACGTACATTGTTCTTATCAGCGATACGCTTGACAGCTTCTGTCGACACGATGGTCTTAACCACATACTCGTTTCCTTTCATGAGACCGAGCTCATTGTTACGGGTCATGAGATAGTAAAGGAAGATCATAAGAATCTGGTTGCCGTTGACAAGCTGATACTCACCCTTACTGTCACGAACAACGAGGCCAACACGGTCTGCATCAGGATCGGAAGCGAGAACGAGGCTTGCGCCAACCTCACGTGCCTTTGCTATACCCATCGCCATAGCCTCGGGATTCTCAGGATTCGGGGATACGACAGTGGGGAAATCTCCGGACTGAACATCCTGCTCGGGCACATGGATTACATTCTCAAAGCCCCACATCTTGAGAGCATCGAACATAAGCATGGAGCCTGTGCCATGGATCGGAGTGTAGACAATCTTCATGTCGGCATGACGCTTGTCAGCTTCCGGCGACAATGACAGGCCATGGATTTCCTTCAGGTAAGGCTCGTCGACGTCCTTACCGATGATCTGAATAAGGTCCTTGTTGGGAGTAAACTTGATCTGATCCACAGATGTGATCTTATTGACATATGCGATTGTCTCTACATCGTGAGGAGCGATCATCTGTGCGCCGTCACTCCAGTAAGCCTTATAACCGTTGTATTCTTTCGGATTATGGCTGGCAGTCACCATCACACCGCTCTGGCATCCGAGATGGCGGATAGCATAGCTGACCTCGGGAGTAGGACGACATGCGTCGAAGAGATATACCTTTATGCCATTGGCCGAGAATATATTGGCAGCAAGCTCAGCAAACTTACGTGAGTTATTACGGACGTCATGACCTATGGCCACAGATATCTGGGGAAGATCCTTGAAACAGTCCTTGAGATAGTTTGCAAGGCCCTGAGTGGCAGCTCCGACGGTGTATATGTTCATGCGATTGGAGCCAGGGCCCATTATGCCGCGAAGGCCACCTGTACCAAACTCAAGGTCTTTATAGAACGCTTCTACAAGTTCGGTCGGATCTTCTGCATCGAGAAGAGCCTTGACGGCTTTACGAGTTTCTTCATCGTACTGAGGGCCAAGCCACTGTTCAGCTTTGGCCTTAACGGTTTTCAACAGTTCTTCGTTGTTCATATCGAGGGTTATATTTTAAAGTTGTCACTAAACGATGCAATTAAATCCAAACACATCCTATAAATCAAACGCAAATATAATGAAATAAGATGAAAACGACAAGACATTTTTAAATAATATTTGCCTTTATGCCGAATATTCGTTAACTTTGCATAATGAAACCAACGGAAGTCTTTGGTCTTAAGCCTTCAGTCTTAAGTTTTAGTCTTTAGTCTTGAGTCTACAGATAGTCCACAGAGCCGTACAAAAAGAACATAAACCACTTATCTGACTAAACATAAACAGCGCATCACCCATGATATACTCGATGACCGGCTTCGGCCGAGGGACAGCGACAGCCCCGACAAAGAAAATCACTGTAGAGATCAAGAGCCTAAATTCCAAGCAGCTCGACCTCAGCATGCGAGTGCCCGGATATTTCAGGGAGCTTGAAGTGGAAGTGAGAAATACACTTCTGCAGAGACTTGAGAGAGGAAAGGTGGATCTTACCGTGATGGTGGAGAATACCGCACCGGAAGCTCCTGCAAGCGTCAATGCCGAAGTGCTGGCTGCCTACAAGAGCCAGATTGAGCAGGTGGCTACACAGCTTGGGGTGGCTGCACCGGAAGACTGGTTTTCCATCCTCATGAGAATGCCGGAATCGATGAAGACACAACTTCAGACACTTGATGACACGGATATCCGTGCATTTAAGGACGCCTGTGAGGAAGCTACCCGTAAACTGACAGAATTCAGAGAGACCGAGGGAAGAAAACTTTACGCATTCTTCAAGGAGAAGACAGGCAATATCGCATCCCTGCTCGAGAAGGT
>JAIEBK010000091.1:24944-28297 GCA_029070945.1 Muribaculaceae bacterium | reverse complement strand
TCGCGCGCACCGCGAGGGAACGAGCAGCACGGAGTAGAATACTATTTCATCACACATGAGGATTTTAAGAAGAAAGCCGCCAACGGGGACTTCGTGGAGTGGGAGGAAGTTTATCCCGGCACATGCTACGGCACACTTAAAAGTGAGGTGAAACGAATCACGGAAGCCGGGCAGAACCTTATAATGGACATAGACGTAAAGGGTGGTCTTAACGTGAAGAAATGTTATGGCGAACAGGCTCTGACTATTTTCATACTTCCTCCAAGCAAAGAAGAACTTGAAAGACGACTTAGAGGCCGCGGTACTGATGCAGAGGATGTCATAAAGAAGCGTCTGGACAAGGCCGACTATGAACTGAGTTTCGCCCCGCAGTTTGATGTCAGTGTTGTCAACGATGATCTTGACCGTGCCGTAGATGAAGTCAGAAAATTAATCTTAAAATAAAAATAAAGATCAAAAACAAAAGGCCTCGCAAAAGCGAAGCCTTTTGTTTTTGTATCCATATTGTCAGTCTTTCTGAGCGTAGTAACTTTTTCCTGCGCCATAATGTCCATAGCCTCCCGCACCCTCGGTACCGTTAAGGAGCAGACACATGTTTTTGTATTCCTTACTCTGGTAGACATTCTCAAGCTCTGAAAGAAGTCCCCTCTCGAAGAGACCTGCGCGGAGCACAAATACAGTGTTGGTACAGATCGTGCTGAAAATACGTCCGTCTGCTATCATCTGGATAGGTGGACAGTCAATGAATATCACATCATAATCCTTACGCAACTGCTCCACAAGAGGAGCGAGCCGGCCGTTTTCCAAAAGTTCAGTTGGATTCGGAGGAGTCTTTCCACCAGGAAGGACATCCAGGTTCTCATTCAGTTTACCTCTCACTATAGCCTGTGAAACGGAAACCTTTCCAAGAAGGCATTGTGCCAGTCCGGCTTCCGGATTTCCGATAAATACAGAGGATGAATTCCTACGCATATCACCATCGATAACAAGAACTTTCTTTCCCCTTATGGCAAGCGACATAGCGAGATTAATCGTTATGAAGCTCTTGCCAGATCCCGGATTAAAGCTTGTAAGCATAACAACAGGACATTTCTCTCCTCCATCCATCATGAAATTCAGATTGGTCCGCACAACGCGGTAAGCCTCATTGACGACATTACGATTTCCCTGACTTACAACAACCATGTGATCCTTGTCGTCATACTTCTTTGGATTGACCTTCGGAATCTCACCGAGGAACGGAATGCTGAGACCTTTAAGGTCGTTCTTATCACGCACCTTAGTATTTGAAACCTCCCTCGCATAAATCGTGCCAACAGGGATTACCAAACCAAGAATAAATGCCATCATCAATACAGACATCTTATTGGGGGAAGTCGGTTCCGGGTCACCGTTAGGACGAGCAATTATACGCGTATTGTAAGGAGTAAAGGCCTGATTTAGCTGATTCTCCTCTTTCTTCTGCAAAAGATATAAATAAAGAGACTCCTTGACCTTTTGCTGACGCTCCACGCTAAGCAAATAGCGCGCTTGCTCGGGATTTGAAGAAAGATTTCTCTCCGCTAAAAGCTTTTCCTTATTAATAGATGCAATTTCATGAGATATGATCTTTATCTGATTATCGAGAGAAGCAAGGATTGTGTTTCTAGAATCCTCAATCTGGGCATCAAGCGACTGCACAAGAGGATTCTCAATGGAAGAAGCGTTTAGCATAGCGTTACGATTCTGAACCATCGTATTGTGAGATGAAATCTGAGCATCGAGCACCTGATTCTGCAGACCGAGATTGGAAGGAAGGGTCCTGCCAGGATTATCATTACTCTCCAGAAATTCCTTAAGATAGCGGGCAAGCTGAAGATTATTGTTAAGCGTAATCAATGTCTGTCGGGCATTCTGCTCTTCAGAAAGACTTAGTGACACATTTGCAGATATGTCAGGGATCTGGTTTTCAGACTTATAGTCGGAGATATCGGAATCAACATCGCTCAATTCCTTGCTAAGAGAAGCCAAGCGCTCGTCGATGAAATCTGAAGAAGCCAACGCCACTTCATTCTTGCTCATAATCCAGTCTTCGTTATAAATCTGAATAATAGTATTAAGCACGTCTTCCGCACGGCGGGCCGAGCCATCCTTAACCACCAGATCCACAACCGAGGCCTCTTTTCGTAATTCGTTGACTGAAAGTTTTGTAAGCCAGAATTTCACCGCATTCTTCAATGAAGATCGTCCAATAGACAATGAATAACCCTTATCGTCCTCATCCTCGTCCTTATCCTTTCCAAAGAAAGGAGTCTTTTCAATCTTTATCTTTCCTAGCGGAGTCATAATAGACTCTCCAAACTTATATGGCTTATTCTTATCGAACGACATCTTCTTTTTCTTGACGATAAATTTATGGAGGAAAATATTACCGTCATTGTCAATCTTCATTTTAAATGAACCGCCAGCAGTCTGAGGCAAAGTCTCAAATGTAACTGTAACAGGCAGGTTGGATCCATAAAGGACCGTACTGCGCAGTCCTTCCTTCATAACGTAAGTGGTCTGAAGGCCGAGTCTCTCAACTACCTGCGCCATAAGGTCGGGAGATTCGAAATATGCCATCTCATTGTAGAGATTGTTTGTCGCGTTGCCTATACCAAGGTCAGAAAACATTGCGAGGGCTGAGGACGAACCACTTTCGCCGTCTTCCTTAATCTCAACCTGAGCCGATCGGGTATAAACGAAAGGCTTCCATGCCAGATACAGCACTGCTAAACCAATACATACCGTAAGGGAAAGCAGGATCCATCGCCATTGTCGGACAATAGCCACACATAATTCCCTCAAGGTTAGTCTTTTCTCACCAAGAGTGCTACTTTTAGATGTCTTATCGATGTTGGGTTCCATAAATAAACTTTACTATCTTGTAAAAGAACGGAAAATTCGCACCATAATTATATATGCTTGTATCATGGGCTTAATATTTTACAAAATTAGCAAAAAAAAACGAGATTTGCAAAAGTGAGTCTTAAGAGACAAGGTCAGATTTCACTGTTACTTCTGGACGAAAGATAATCATTGAGTATTATGGTGGCAGCAATCTCGTCAACGAGCTCCTTATCGCGACGAGCCATACGACGCAGGCCCCCGTCAAGCATGGCACGATGAGCAAGCGTCGATGTGAAACGTTCATCATAGCGTTCGATCCTCATTTCCGGAATTTCTCTCCGGAGATGACGTATAAAGGGCTCAATGTAACGGGAACTTTCCGAAGGAGATCCATCCATCTGCTTCGGAAGTCCGATGATGATTTTATCAACAGACTCCCTTGCACAATAATCCTTGAGATAATTCATCAGATCGCAAGATCGAAC
>JAIEBK010000091.1:0-24844 GCA_029070945.1 Muribaculaceae bacterium | reverse complement strand
AAATTAGGGTTTCAATAACATTCTTTCTTATTTCTTGTCTGCGAAGAAACGCTGATAGAGACCATAGAATCCCTGACCATGACGAGCCTCGTCCTTAGCCATCTCATGAACAGTGTCATGGATTGCATCAAGATTAGCCGCCTTTGCGTTCTTGGCAATACGCATCTTGTCTTCGTTGGCACCTGCCTCAGCGTGCATACGCTTCTCAAGATTGGTCTTAGTGTCCCATACCATATCACCGAGAAGTTCAGCGAACTTAGCTGCATGTTCAGCCTCTTCAAAAGCATAACGTTTGAAAGCGTCCGCTACCTCAGGATAGCCTTCACGGTCAGCCTGACGGGACATAGCGAGATACATACCCACTTCAGTACATTCACCCATAAAGTGATTGTTGAGGTCTTTCTTCATCTCGTCGTCAACATCCTTTGCTACTCCTATCTCATGTTCAGTGACGAATTTCAGGAGGTCAGCCTGATTGAGTTCTTTGAATTTAGAAGCAGGTGCGCCACACTGGGGGCATTTTTCAGGAGCGTTCTCGCCTTCTGCCACATAACCGCAGATGGTGCATATCCATTCTTTAGCCATATTGATTTTTTATTGTTTAAATTTAACTTATTTATATTATGCCTTAACCTTGTTAAGGTAAAAGTAGAACAACGTCAGAGCATGTATGGTTCAGTTTTTTTGAAAAAAAGTCTTCAGTCAGCACCGCCCGGTAGAGAAAGGGCATAAAATGCGATAGCGGAAGCTGCGGCAACGTTGAGTGAATCAACTCCGTGGTGCATTGGTATTTTCACCACAAAGTCGGCGGAGTCAATTGTCTCTATCGGGAGGCCCTCACCTTCCGTGCCCATGATGACTGCGAGTTTTGGCTCACCTTTAAGAACAGGATCAGATATTTCCACCGAATTGTGACGCAGAGCCATAGCAACAATCCTGAAACCATATTCTCTCAAACTTTCCACACCACCGTCAAGGCGCGTCCAGGGAATCAGGAACACCGATCCCATCGAAACACGGACAGCACGGCGGTTGAGAGGATCGCATGCTGTGGGAGTAAGGAATACGGCATCCATACCGAGGGCTGCTGCGGAGCGAAAGATAGCACCGATGTTGGTGGTGTCGCTGACATCATCAATGACAACCACTCTGCGGGAAAATCTGCACAGCTCTCCAACAGACGGGAGCTTCGGGCGCCTCATAGCACAAAGTACTCCACGGGTAAGGGTATAGCCTGTAATGGCCGCAAGCACATCACGAGAGCCTGTAAAGACAGGAACCTCATGAATACGCTCTATGATGTCGGCGACATCACCATTGATATGGCGTCTTTCGCAGAGGAGGGCCACAGGCTCCATTCCGGCATCCAACGCAACCCTAATCACCTTCGGACTTTCGGCTATGAACAGACCTTCCTCCGGATGAAGGGTATTACGGAGCTGAGCCTCTGTCAGCCCCGTAAAAATCTTTATACGAGGATCCTCCACACTGGTGATCTCTACCGGATCCATCACATCAGTTTCTTGTAGCGGATTCTGTGAGGTGTCTCGGCGTCAATACCATCACGTTTCTTACGGAACTCCTCATAGTCGGAATAACTTCCTTCATAGAAAGTGATCTTCGAATCACCCTCGAAAGCAAGAATATGAGTGGCGATACGGTCGAGGAACCAACGGTCGTGACTGATCACCACTGCACAACCGGCAAAGTTCTCAAGACCTTCCTCAAGGGCCCTAAGAGTGTTGACGTCGATATCGTTGGTGGGCTCATCGAGAAGAAGCACATTTCCTTCCTCCTTAAGAGCCATAGCGAGATGAAGACGGTTACGCTCACCGCCTGAAAGGACACCGATCTTCTTCTCCTGATCAGCACCTGTGAAATTAAACTTCGAGAGATAAGCCCGCGCGTTCATGTCTCGTCCACCCATGCGAAACGATTCAACACCCTGAGAAATCACCTCATAAACACTCTTCTCCGGATCAAGGTCCTTGTGTGACTGGTCTACGTAGGCTATCTTTACGGTCTCACCTACCTCGAAATCACCTCCGTCCTGCTTCTCCAGACCCATTATGAGACGGAAGAGCGTGGTCTTACCGGCTCCGTTAGGTCCGATGACACCAACAATTCCGTTAGGAGGAAGCATGAAGTTCAGGTCGTCAAAAAGATTCTTTTCTCCGAAAGCCTTTGCGACATGATTGGCGAGAATCACCTTATTTCCGAGCCTCGGTCCGTTGGGTATGAAAATCTCAAGTTTTTCCTCACGCTGCTTCTGGTCTTCATTAAGAAGTCTGTCATAACTTGCCAAACGGGCCTTACCCTTTGCCTGACGGGCTTTTGGAGCCATACGCACCCATTCGAGCTCACGCTCGAGGGTCTTCCTTCGCTTGCTCGCCTGCTTCTCTTCCTGAGCCATACGTTTGGTCTTCTGATCGAGCCATGATGAATAGTTGCCCTTCCAGGGGATACCTTCCCCGCGGTCAAGCTCAAGAATCCAGCCTGCAACATGATCGAGGAAGTAACGGTCGTGAGTTACGGCTATGACCGTACCGGGATACTGCTGAAGATGCTGCTCAAGCCAGTCGATAGACTCCGCGTCCAGATGGTTGGTGGGCTCGTCGAGAAGAAGCACATCCGGTTGCTGCAGCAGCAGACGGCAGAGCGCCACACGACGACGTTCACCGCCTGAAAGCTGAGATACGGGCTGATCATCCGGCGGACAGCGCAGCGCATCCATAGCGCGCTCAAGCTTATTATCGATATTCCAGGCATCAGCCGCATCAAGCTTGTCCTGAAGCTGAGCCTGACGCTCCATAAGCTTATCCATCTTTTCGGGATCTTCAAGCACCTCCGGATCACAGAATGCATTGTTCACCTCCTCGTATTCGGCAAGAAGGTCCATTATAGGTTTTACCCCTTCCTCAACAACTTGACGAACGGTCTTGTCAGGGTCGAGCTTCGGATCCTGCTCGAGGTAACCGACAGAGTAACCGGGAGAGAAAACTACCTCACCCTGATAATTCTTGTCGATTCCTGCGATGATCTTCATGAGGGTAGACTTACCGCTTCCGTTGAGACCAATAATGCCGATTTTAGCTCCGTAGAAAAACGAGAGGTAAATATTTTTCAATATCTGTCGCTGAGGTGGAATCACCTTTGAGACACCCACCATTGAGAAAATTATCTTTTTATCGTCTGCCATTTTCTTAATTTAGAATTGAGAATTTAGAATTGGGTATGGTGAATTGGGATTCATTTGACGGCGGCTTTGGTGCGGTAGTCGCAACGGACCTTGCCTTTGGCTATATTGTTAAGCTTCGAACGCACGAGCTGCTTACGGATCGGTGAGATATGGTCGGTGTAGACTGCACCTTCGAGATGATCGTATTCATGCTGGATGATACGACTGAGGAAACCTGTGAATTCTCTTTCATGCTCAACGAAATTCTCGTCAAGCCAATTAAGACGAATGTGCTCTACACGCCTGACATTCTCAGAAAGTCCGGGAATGGACAGGCATCCTTCTGCCCGGTTCACAGGCTCCACGTCTTCTATGATATCAAGTTCAGGATTGATCAGAACCATTTTCGAGTCCTTGCATTCAGGAAAGTCATCGGCAAGGACACTGCCGTCGAGCACTATAAGTCTGATTGAGCGGCCGATCTGAGGAGCCGCCAGGCCTACTCCTTCGGAATTATACATTGTCTCCCACATATCTGAGATCAGTTTCTTGAGATCGGGATATTCAGGAGTAATTTCTTCGGTCTCGGCTCGAAGCACCGGATGACCGTAAAGGTAGATTGGTAGTAGCATTTATTAATTTTGAATTAATTATTTAGAATTTAGATCGAGGAGCGCTTATTATTGAAAAGCTGTCAGGAGTTCCGATATAATTTCGGAGAAACCCCCACATTCTTCTTAAAGTATTTTCCAAAGAAGGACTGTGTAGGGAAATTTAGATTGTCACTTATCTGCTGCACCGTCAGGTTGGTAGATTTAAGAAGGATTTTCGATTCGAGAATAAGGAACCGCTCTATCCAGGACGCAGCAGAATAGCCGGTCTGTGCTTTGACAGTACGTGACAGATGTTTTGGTGTGACTCCAAGTTCTTCCGCATAATATTCAAGAAACCGTTCAGTCTTGAACTTATCTTTCACAAGTTTAATAAATCTGTCACTAAGCCGTGCCGCAGAATCAGGAGAAGACTCCAGAAGCTCATAGCATCTATATGCATATCTGTAATAAAAAGCAATTATGGAATGTTGCAGAGCCTTAAGCATCTGAGGATTACTATTGTCTGAAGATACAAGCTGAAGTGACTTATACAAACTTTCAAACTTAGCCACAATATCTTCGGGGATCTTTGCCACCGGATGACGAGCCATGGCGCTAAGATTCTGCATATCGTTGATATGAAGAAAAATGTCTTCAACAAAGAACTTCGACATCACTATGAACGAAGCTGAAAAGTCAGGACTGATACTAAGTAGCTGGAGAGTCTCTCCATTACGTATATTGACTATTGCCGGTCCGCAAAAATCATAGGTAATCAGATTATTGCTGAATTTGAATCTTCCGCTTCTGACAAAGATAGAGATGGAGGCGGTAAGTTTAACAGGCTCGGTGAAGGACGGCAGCATGGCGGCAGTTATATTGGCGAAGATCCAAAAATCCTTACCAAGTATTTCATCGACATTCATCGGGAGACCGATATATCCGTAATCAAGACGGCCACCTTCTTCTTTTTCCTCTTTCATGAGCTTTTATTTTTTCACTTTATCAGCCATAATAAGTCCACACAAAACAAGCACGCAGCCAACGTAACCGAACGGATAGATAGTCTCTCCAAGCAGCATGCATCCGGCAAACATCGTGACCGGAGGCTGAATGTACAGATAATTATTGGTAGCAAGCGGACCTATGATCTTCATCGACTCGTTCCACAGCAGATAGGCCATAGACGAACACATAACGGCGAGGAAGAGAAGATTGAGCAGATATACAGGATTGGAGAAATCTACGAGAACATTCAGATGTAATGGTTCATTCTGAATAAATAGCAGAGGAAGAGACGTGATCAGTCCATAGAAAAAGAGTTTCCTTGTAAGGAAAAGCGTATTATAAATAGGTATAAGCCTCTTGATGGCAATAGAATATACCGCCCATGAAAGAGCACATAATATGGCAAGGATATCTCCTACAGGATGTATCTCCATTCCCAGTCCCTTACTTATAGACTCACTCATAATGACCAGAGCCACGCCCGTAAATGCCACTATCGAACCCAAGATCTCACTTCTTCTCATGTGAGTCTTGTAGATCACGGCAAGTAGAATAGCGATGAATATAGGAGAAATAGCGGACAGGAGTGAGACATTACCAGTAGAAGTATACATCAGCGCATAGTTTTCCATAAGGAAATAAAGCGTTCCGGAGCAAATACCGCAAAGAGCCATCTGCAACTCATCCTTCCATGACTTGGACCGTATTTCCCTGAATGTAAAGGCGAGCATCATGAAGTAGGCAAGAGTGAAACGATAGACATACACCTCAACCGGAGTCATGGACGCACCTTCCATCAGGACTTTGGAAGCAATGAAACTGCATCCCCAGCATATGACAGTGATCAGGGCCCCGAGGTGTCCTGTCAGTTTACTGTTTTTCCAACTGTTCCTTTTTTCAAGAATCATAACGGATGTATTTATCGCGCTGAGTGAATCGTGAGGGAAAAAGCGTGTTCATGCTTTTCACGCTACAAATTTAATGAAAAATCAGCGAAAACGGAAATATTTTATGAAAATGTTGGAATAGGACTTCGCTGAAACATATTTACGGACACTGATAAGAAGGACTTGGAAGAATGAGGATAAATGCTTATTTTTGCAGTCGGATAAAAAAATTGGAAAACATGAGAGACTTTGAGAAGACAATAGGGAATATGGCAGATAAGTTGAAAACCGCATTCATCGGATCAGTGGATGCTGCCGGGTATCCCAACATAAAGGCAATGCTCCAACCAAGAAAGCGTGATGGCATCAAGACCTTTTATTTCACTACCAATACATCGTCAATGCGTGTGGAGCAATACATTGCAGACAATAAAGCGTGCATATATTTCTGCGACAACCGCTTTTTCAGAGGAGCTCTTCTCAGGGGAAGTATGGAGGTTCTTACAGATATGGTAAGCAAGGAGATGATATGGCGCGACGGTGATACCGAATATTACGCGAAGGGAGTCACAGATCCTGATTATTGCGTACTTAAGTTCACTGCTGTGTCAGGCCGCTTCTACAGTAACTATCGATCGGTAAATTTTGAAATAGAATAGTCAAATGGATTTTTATACAAGCGATATAATGACCGGATCTCCGAAGGAATTCAAGACAGAGACTCAGAAGATGATTTATGAGCGTCTGGAGAATGATGGAATTGAGTTTACAAGGATCGAAAGCGATCCCGGAATATCAATGGACGACTGTCTTAACATAGACCGGGCTTTCGGAATCGACACTGTCAAGACTATTCTGCTGACTAACAGACAAAAGTCTAAATTCTGGCTTTATGTCACACATGCCAGAAAACCATTTATCACTAAAGAGTTCGGTGCATCGCTTCAGATTCCGAGAGTTTCGTTTGCAGATGAGGATCTGATGATGCGGATACTTGGTACAGCTCACGGTGCAGCCACTCCTTTCGGACTTATAAGGGAGGAGGCGAAGGATGTAATCTTTGTTATGGACAGGGATGTGGCCGCTCGGGAAAAGATAGTGATAACTGACGGAGATCCCTGCGGATTCATAGCGATTCGGAATACTGATCTATTCAGAATGATCGGCAGGGAGCCTATCCTTATCGAGAATCCGGCAATAATTCAACTTTAGAAATAAAAAGCCGGGGATTATTCGGTTTTAGATCATGACGGTTGAGAAAGCACCTACCCATAAAAGCGACACTCCATTTCTGAAAAATCAGAATAAAACTTGACGGAAAGAAAGATTTTTTGTAATTTTGCGGTCGAAAAGCAAAACGCAGGTAAAAAGATAAGAATGAAGGTAAAGAAATTTGGCGGAACTTCTGTCGGAAGTGCCGAAAGAATCAGAAACGTAGGCAAGCTTATCGCCGGCTGCAGGAAAGACATCGTAGTGCTCTCTGCTATGAGCGGTACCACCAATTCACTGCTTGAAATCTCAGGCGCTGTAGAAAAAGGCGACAGAAAACGAGCATCCGAGCTTATAGAAACACTCCAGGCAAAATATTCCGATACAATAGCCGGACTCTATCAAACCGAAAAATATAAGGCAAAAGCTACAAAGACCATCGATGGAATCTTCAATGAACTTCGAGCTCTGACAGATAAAGACTTCAGCGTAGCTCTCGAAAAAGAGATCGTGGCTAAGGGGGAAATTATGTCAACCAATCTGATGAATCTTCATCTTCATGAGCTCGGTATCAACTCCGTCCTGATTCCGGCACTCGAAATAGTGAGGATCGACATGCATGGAGAGCCTGACGAAGCTTTCATAAGCAAAGAGGCTAAAAAAGCACTTGACGCAATGGCGGACGCCGATCTATATATCACTCAAGGGTTCATATGCCGCAATGAAAAAGGAGAGATCGACAACCTTCAGCGTGGAGGAAGCGACTACACCGCGTCGCTGCTGGGAGCCCTTTTAGGGGCTGACGAGATCGAAATATGGACAGATATCGACGGCATGCACAACAATGATCCCCGCTTCGTGGAGGGTACTACACCTGTACACAATCTTCACTTCGAGGAAGCGGCCGAACTCGCCTATTTCGGTGCCAAGATACTTCATCCCACATGTATTCTGCCCGCAAGAGAACACAACGTTCCTGTACGGCTTCTCAACACTATGGATCCTTCGGCAGAAGGGACGCTCATCGAAAACCGACTTGAGAAAAACGCCATCAAGGCGGTAGCCGCAAAAGACAATATCACAGCGATAAAGATCAAGTCGGGACGTATGCTTCTGGCTTATGGATTCCTTAAGAAAGTCTTTGAGATATTCGAGAAATACGAGACTTCCATCGACATGATCACCACTTCGGAGGTAGGCGTGTCGCTCACCATCGACAACGAGAAAAACCTTCCCCGCATAGAGGCGGAACTCAGCCAACTGGGCACCGTGACTATTGACCGCGACATGGTGATCGTATGTGTCGTCGGCGATCTTGAATGGACCAATAAAGGCTTCGAAGCCGCGGCTCTGGAGGCTCTCCGCAACGTACCCGTACGCATGATATCGTACGGGGGAAGCAACTATAACATCTCATTTCTCATAAGGAAAGAGGACAAGGTGAAGGCACTCAGACTGCTGTCTTACCATTTGTTTTAGCAGGGAATCATTAGCTGCGCCATTAAGAATTATAGTCAGAAGAAAAAATGGACATCAAGATATTTGAAGGTGAGAAGACACCTTTCTATTATTACGACAGGGAATTGCTTGAGAGGACACTCGACTCAATCGAGGCTTGCACGGCAGGAACACCCATGAAGGTGCACTATGCCATCAAGGCCAATGCCACACCGGAATTGCTTCGTATAATATCAGCACGAGGCTTAGGTGCTGATTGCGTGAGCGGTAACGAAATTGATCTTGCTGTCGAATGTGGCTTCGACCCAAGTAAAATATATTATGCAGGTGTCGGAAAGACTGACGAAGAAATCGTCACCGGTCTCAGACACGGCATAGGGTGCTTCAATATAGAATCAATAGAGGAAATAGACATTCTGTCGCAGCTTGCATCAAAAGAGGGAAAGAAAGCGACTGTAGCGCTCCGCATTAACCCCAATATCGACGCCCATACTCACGAATACATCACCACCGGACTGAAGGAAAACAAATTCGGCATAGATCTGAGCCTTGTCGAAGAAGCAGTCAGGAAAGTAAAGGAAAGCGATAGTCTCGACTTAGGAGGGCTTCACTTCCACATTGGGTCACAGATCACCATCAGCGAGCCTTTCAGGATTCTCTGTGAAAGAATCAACGAACTGAAGACAAAACTCAGATTGAACGGAACGGAACTTCGATTCTTCAACGTAGGCGGCGGCCTCGGAATAGACTACGATCATCCGGACGAAAATCCGATACCAGATTTCAGAGCATATTTCGACACAATCCTCTCCAACATAGATCTTGACGAGAATCAGGAAGTTCACTGCGAGCTCGGACGTGCTATCGTAGGGCAATGCGGATCGCTCATATCGAAAGTGGTACTCGTCAAAAAAGGACTTGAAAAAAGTTTCATTATAGTTGATGCCGGAATGTCTGATCTCATACGCCCTGCATTGTATGGAGCACACCATAAAATAGAAAACATCAGCGCGGGTCCCGACACTCCGATCAAGACCTATGACGTAGTAGGTCCGATCTGCGAATCAAGCGACGTTTTCGGAAAGGATGAGCTTCTGCCTGAGACAAAGCGGGGCGAACTCGTCGCTTTCAGAAGTGCCGGAGCCTACGGCTCGGCGATGGCAAGCCGTTACAACATGCGTGACATACCAGGTTATCTTATAAAATGACTTCAATCCCGACTCACTCATCTGAGTCCGGGATTTTTTTCGCCATTGCATCGCTGAGGAAGCGAAAGCGCATGAGGAATAAAATTGGGGTATAGATTTGGATAATTGGACAAAAAGAGTTAATTTTGAAAAAAATTTCATATTCCATCAACGAACGATGAAAAAAGTATTGCTACTCGGCTCGGGAGCCCTTAAGATAGGACAGGCGGGCGAATTTGACTATTCAGGATCGCAGGCGCTCAAGGCGCTCCGCGAAGAAGGAATCGAATCGGTACTTATCAATCCGAACATCGCTACTATCCAGACTTCGGAAGGCGTGGCGGATAAAGTCTACTTCCTTCCCATCACCCCGGAATTCGTAGAAGAAGTGATAAAGAAGGAACGTCCGGACGGTATCCTTCTCGCTTTCGGCGGCCAGACTGCCCTTAACTGCGGCACTCAGCTTTATCTCGACGGCACACTTGAGAAATACGGAGTGAAGGTGCTGGGCACTTCGGTAGAAGCTATCATGATCACGGAAGACCGCGACCTCTTCGTAAAGAAACTCGACGAGATAGACATAAAGACTCCTGTTTCTCAGGCAGTGGAAAGCCTTGAGGATGCTATAAAGGTAGCCCACAGAATCGGTTATCCCGTAATGGTACGCTCCGGTTACGCACTCGGCGGCCTCGGATCCGGTATCTGCAACAACGACGAGGAATTCATCAAGCATTGTGAGAGCGCACTCGCCTACTCACGTCAGATCCTCGTAGAAGAATCACTCAAAGGCTGGAAAGAGATCGAGTTCGAGGTGATACGCGACAAAAACGACCTCTGCTTTACAGTGGTTCCGATGGAAAACTTCGACCCGCTGGGTATCCATACGGGAGAGAGTATAGTGGTGGCACCCATCGTCTCTCTCAAACCGGAACAGATAAAGATGCTCGAGGAAATCGCCACAAAGGTGGTACGCCATATCGGCATCGTAGGCGAATGTAACATACAGTATGCATTCAACGCCGAGACTAACGACTACCGTATCATCGAGATCAACGCCCGCCTGAGCCGTTCATCCGCACTTGCATCAAAGGCCTCCGGATATCCATTGGCTTTCGTAGCGGCAAAACTTGCCCTCGGCTATACACTTGACCAGATCGGCGAGCCCGGTACTCCCAACTCTGCCGCCAAGGCTCCCGAGGTAGACTATATGATCGTTAAGATTCCGCGCTGGGACCTTTCGAAATTCGTAGGTGTAGACCGAGAGATCGGAAGCTCGATGAAGTCTGTAGGCGAAATCATGTCAATCGGTAAATCCTTTGAGGAAATCATGCAGAAGGGACTCCGCATGATAGGTCAGGGAATGCATGGCTTTGTCGGCAACAACGATTTCCATGTTGACGACGTGGAGCATGCGCTCACCCACCCTACCGATTCCCGAATCTTTGCCATAGCACAGGCTCTGGAAGAAGGGTATACTCCTGAAAAGATAGCTGATCTGACTAAAATCGACATATGGTTTATCGACCGTCTCGCCAATATCGTTCGTTTTGCCAACAAGCTAAAGGGGCTTGGAGTCAGTGTCAAAGACCTTGACCGCGAGACTCTTCTTGAAGCCAAGAAACTCGGTTTCTCCGACTTCCAGATCGCACGGCTTGTAGAAAACCCTTCCGGCAACATGGAAAACGAGATGCTTAAAGTTAGAAGCCGCAGAAAGGAACTCAACGTCACTCCGTTCGTGCGTCGCATCAATACAGTGGCTTCTGAATACCCCGAGCTTACCAACTATCTCTACGTCACCTATGACGCAAAGGAAAACTCAATCCCATATGAATTCAACGCACGCAACAACATCATAGTGCTCGGCTCCGGAGCTTATCGCATCGGAAGCTCCGTAGAATTCGACTGGTGTTCGGTCAATGCCGCCACAACCTGCCGCAAACTCGGCTATAAGGCAGTGATGATTAATTATAACCCGGAGACAGTGTCGACAGACTACGACATGTGTGACCGCCTCTACTTCGACGAGCTCAGTTTCGAGCGAGTGATGGACATTATCGACCTTGAGACCCCGTATGGAGTGATCGTCAGCGTGGGAGGCCAGATTCCGAACAACCTCGCGATGAAGCTCTATCGCAGCCACGTCCCGGTGCTCGGAACTTCCCCAGTCTCAATCGACCGTGCCGAAAACCGCCACAAGTTCTCAGCTATGCTTGACCAGCTCGGTATCGACCAGCCCCGCTGGAAGGAGCTTACCACAGAGGAGGATATACATAAGTTCGTTGAGGAAGTAGGATTCCCCGTTCTCATCCGTCCGAGCTATGTGCTTTCAGGAGCTGCGATGAACGTATGCTATGACTACGAGCAGATGCACGAATTCCTCGGGCAGGCCGCGAAGGTGTCGAAGGAATTCCCGGTGGTTATCTCCGAATTTCTTGAAAACACCAAGGAGATCGAGTTTGACGCAGTAGCAAGAAACGGCAAGATCGTGGAATACGCTATCTCGGAACATGTAGAATATGCCGGCGTACACTCCGGCGATGCAACACTCGTCTTCCCGGCTCAGCGCATATACATGGCCACAGCAAGACGTATCAAGCGCATCAGCGCTCGCATAGCGGAAGCCCTCAATATCTCCGGCCCATTCAACATCCAGTATCTCGCCAAGGACAACTACGTTAAGGTGATCGAGTGCAACCTCCGTGCATCGCGTTCATTCCCGTTCGTCAGCAAGGTTCTCAAGAAGAATTTCATCGACACCGCAACCCGCATCATGCTCGGCGAAAAGCCGGCGGTAGTGGATACCTCCACATTCGACATCAACTATATCGGCGTCAAGGCCTCGCAGTTCTCGTTCGCGCGTCTGCATAAGGCAGACCCGGTGCTTGGAGTAGACATGTCATCAACAGGTGAAGTCGGCTGTCTCGGCAAAGACTTCGACGAGGCTCTTCTCAACGCCCTTATCTCAGTAGGACACCATGTACCTGAGAAAGGAGTGTTGGTTAGCTCCGGACATCCGCGCGCCAAGGTCAACATGCTTGAGGCTTGTCGTCTTCTCCAAAGCAAGAATATCCCCATATATGCAACTCCAGGCACTTACGCATACCTCAACGAGAACGGAGTTAAGGCTCATCTCGTATGCTGGCCCGATGAAGAAGGGGAATCTGTGCTTGACGTGATAGCTGAGCATAAGGTAGACCTCGTGATCAATATTCCGAAAAACCACACCAAGCGGGAACTTACAAACGGTTATAAGGTGCGTCGCGCAGCAATCGACCACAATATCCCGCTGATGACCAACGCTCGCCTCGCGCTCGCATTCGTGAAGGCATTCGTAGCCCGTCCGGTAGAAAGTATCAGCATCACTGCATGGCAGGAATACTGATTAATGATTAATTTTCAATGATTGTTTTTTAGAAACCTGAAAATCAACTAAACTATAAGAACCCCCGGGGCTGCAACGCTCCGGGGTTTTTACATTAATTTTCCATAGCCACCTGTATAAAAAGAATGCCATAATAGTATAATCTACCGAATACCTTAAGAAAACAGTCCAAAAGAATCAGATTCATCAAAGAATTTACGATGAAAATATTGCATATGAGAAAAAAAATTTATAATTTTGCAGAAAATCCTGATGACATTCTGAAAAAACACAATGAAGTTGTTTAAACTTATTTACGAATTCCAGAAATCAACAAGAAGTTTTAAACTCAAGATTCTTTTTATCAAGTTTCCGCCATCTTTTCGGCATCTTTTGTCTCTCTCATCAGTCATGATGCCCGCATCATTCCTTATTCAAGAGACATAACCTGCTCGAAAACCTGACGAAATCTTAATAAAAAAATAAGTCTAAACAACTTCAATATAGTCGTCAAGACTTGAATTCAGTCCTTTACCGGTTGTTGCCATATGACCGGAAATGATAAAAAATTCCCCTAAAAACTACATAAGCGTTAAAGTAAACGTCCTCATCTGAGGGCCCACTTCCCAAAAGAATATTTATGCTGAAATATGAAGAACTTATTTCGTGGGATGACGAACGTCTGCTGAAGACAGCAGAGGAAATCGGCGTACCCAATCCGTCGCTGTCAGACCGCGAAAAGATCGTCTTAGACATTATAGACCAGGATGCTATAAACACTGCAAAAGAAGTAGTCAAATCAACCCGTAATCGCAGAAGTTCCAAAGGACAGGACGTGGAGACCGGTGAAGCTGAGCCAAAGAAGCGTGGCCGCAAACCAAAGGCAAAGGCCGACAACTCAGAGAAACCCGAGAAGAATACGAAGACTGCGATGAAAAAGCAAGCTGCAGAAGCAAATGAGACAATAGCAGAATCAGAAAATAAAGCCGCTGCGGAAGCAACACTTCCGGTTGCCCCGGCAGAAACACCTGCACCCAAGAAACGCGGAAGGAAGTCTAAAGCTGAACTTGCCGCTCTCCAGGCTCAGAAAGAGGCTGAGGCCAAAACCGAAGAGGAAAAGATCGCTTCTTCAGAAATGCCAGAAACTCCGGCTGCAGAAGAAGCACAACCCAAGAAAAGAGGTAGAAAACCCGGTTCAAAGAAGAGCGTAAAGCAGGAAAAGAATCTCCCGGCCATAGTGGATACACCAGCCAACGCTCCTGTCGAAGAAGTCAAGCAGGAAGAGTCTCACGCCTCTTCAGTACCTACAGATAATAAACAGGGAGAACTACAAGCAGAAACTCAGAATCGCCCTGAAGCCAAGATACAGAAAAACCAGCAGAAAAAACGTGAATTCCAAAGCCATAAGAATGATGGATTCGACTCTTTCTTCGGAAATTCCAAAGGACGCACATTCAAGCCGCGCAACAGTCAGGAGCATCAGGAACCCACATTATTTGACCAATCCGAGGCGGACCATCAGCCGGAAGCCTTGATCGAACAGCAGATCCAGGAGCCGCAGAATCCCCCGATGGAGCCGCAGGCTCCGATCATCATAGCTGAGCCGGGAGCCAACTCCCAGTTCACCAAAGCAAACCTGATGCCAAACAATTACGGCAACAATCAGGGCAACAAACATATGAGCAAGCGGCAGCGCGCCATGGAACGCAAGCAGCTCCAGCAACAGCGCAGACAGATGATGCAGGCTGAGACAATGTTTGACTTCGACGGCATACTGAATGCCTATGGAGTGCTTGAGATAATGCCGGAAGGATTCGGGTTCCTTCGTTCAAGCGACTATAACTATCTCGCATCGCCCGATGATGTATACGTATCACAGATTCAGATAAAGGAATATGGCCTCAAATCAGGCGATGTAGTGGAATGCGCCATCCGGCCGCCACGCGAGGGAGAGAAATACTATCCTTTGTGCAAGGTACTTAGTATCAACGGTCTATCACCGGAACAAGTACGCGACCGCATACCGTTTGAACACCTTGTGCCGCTATTTCCCGACGAGAAGTTCAACCTTACCGGAGGGCACACCACCAATATCTCGACCCGTGTGGTCGACATGTTCGCTCCGATCGGCAAAGGCCAGCGTGCTTTGATTGTGGCCCCACCTAAGACCGGTAAGACAATACTGCTGAAAGACATAGCGAACGCAATCGCAGAAAACCATCCCGAGACATATATAATAATGCTGCTTATCGACGAGCGTCCCGAGGAGGTGACCGATATGGCCCGCAGCGTCAATGCCGAGGTGATTGCCTCTACTTTCGACGAGCCTGCTGAACGCCACGTCAAGATAGCCGGTATCGTACTTGAGAAAGCGAAACGTCTTGTAGAGAGCGGACACGATGTAGTGATCATGCTTGACTCGATAACACGTCTCGCACGTGCATATAATACAGTAAGCCCGGCGAGCGGCAAGATCCTTTCCGGCGGTGTGGATGCAAATGCACTTCAGAAACCCAAACGCTTCTTCGGTGCCGCCCGAAATATCGAGCACGGTGGTTCGCTGACTATTATAGCAACCGCTCTGACCGAGACCTCAAGCAAGATGGACGAGGTTATCTTCGAGGAATTCAAAGGTACCGGCAACATGGAACTACAGCTTGACCGCAAGCTGAGCAACAAGCGTATCTTCCCGGCAGTGGATATCATCGCATCCTCCACTCGCCGCGACGACCTGCTCCTGAGTGAGGAAGTGCTCAACCGCATGTGGGTGCTCCGAAACTTCCTTAGCGACATGACATCGATCGAGGCGATGGATTTCATTCGCAAGAGGATGGAGCTGACACGTACAAACGAGGAGCTGCTTGTGACGATGGACAAGTAATAATTTAGAATGTTGAATTTAGAATTATTTTGATTTGGAAATAATTCTGGTTTTAATTCATCTGTTGGAAATATTAGGGCAAGACTGAAGTTTTCTGTCTTGCCCTTATAGAATAAAAAATATGTCGAATAAAATACAGAAAACAAATGCGGCGCGTCTCCTCGATAAGATGAAGATAGAGTATGAACTCGTGCCGTATGAGTTCGACCCGGACGATCTTGCTGCCGAACATGTAGCCGAAGAACTTGGAGAACCTATAGAACAGGTGTTCAAGACGCTTGTGCTTCGAGGCGACAAGACAGGACTATTCGTATGTGTGGTGGCCGGTAACCGCGAGGTTGACCTGAAGCTGGCGGCGAAAGCATCGGGCAACAAGAAGGCCGAAATGCTTCCGTTAAAGGAACTCCTTCCTAATACCGGATATATCCGTGGAGGATGCACCTCAATAGGCATGAAGAAGCACTATCCAACATATTTCAGCGAGGAAATGGCAGATTTCGACGTTGTTTATGTAAGCGCAGGTCAGCGGGGACTGCAGCTCAAACTCTCCCCTCTCGATCTTGCAAAGGCAGCCCAGGCTACATTCGCAAAAATAACCGAAGCACCGGAATCTCAGGAATCATGAATACATTCGGACGTAACTTAAGGCTCACCACATTTGGAGAAAGCCATGGTAAAGCCATGGGCGGAATCCTTGACGGCATGCCGGGCGGAGTGAAGATAGACATGGATATTATCCTTCGCGAGACGGCGAGGAGACGTCCGGGACAGAGCCATCTCGTGACGGCCCGTAATGAAAAGGATATACCTGAACTGCTTTCCGGTCTCACCGACGATATGGTGACACTCGGCACCCCGATAGGCTTCATAGTGCGTAATTCCGACCAGCGGAGCGGAGACTACGGTGAAATGGCGGAACTCTACAGGCCGAACCATGCGGACTTCACCTACGACATGCGCTACGGACTGCACGAACCACGAGGAGGAGGCAGGGCATCAGCGCGGGAGACACTCAACTGGGTGATCGGGGGTGCGATAGCTCGTCAGATACCCGACATGAAGAAAATCTCTGTAGACGCTAAAGTCATTGCCATAGGTGGAGTATCCGGCACGCCGGAAGAACTTACGAAAGTAGTGGAGGAGGCGATGAAAAGAGGCGATTCAGTAGGAGGCGTTGTCGAGTGTGTGATCAAGGGAGTTCCCGCCGGAATAGGGAATCCTGTGTTCGGAAAACTTCATGCTCGTCTCGCACAGGCGATGATGAGCATCAACGCTGCAAAGGGATTTGAGTATGGCGACGGTTTTGCCGCTGCTTCCATGTTCGGAACAGAGCATGCAGACATATTCACATCAGAAAACGGACATATCTACACACTTACGAACCACAGCGGAGGAATACAGGGAGGCATCAGCAACGGAATGCCCATATCGTTCAGAGTGGCGTTCAAGCCCACACCCACTCTGCTGCGAGATATAGAGACAGTAGACAAGGAGGGCCGGCCAGGAATACTTAAAGGAAAAGGACGCCATGATCCTTGTGTGGCACTTCGCGCCGTTCCTGTAGTAGAGGCCATGGCAGTTCTTGTCATCGCCGATGAGATGCTTGGAACAAAACACTGATGAACAGATACTACAAGGATTTCAGCGAATACATGCAGGAGGTATTTCCCGGTGTCAAGGTGCAGAAGCTATCTATAGACGCGGGCTTCACCTGCCCTAACCGTGACGGAAGCATCGGGCGCGGAGGATGCATCTATTGCAACAACGCATCTTTCACTCCGGGATATTGCTCCCCACTCGATTCCGTAGAAGTCCAGATAGACAAGGGTAAAAATTTTTTCCGCAGAAAATATCCTGAGATGAAGTATCTGGCTTACTTCCAGAGCTACACAAATACTTTCGGACGAAGTGCGGATACTCTGCTGGATATGTATCGCAAAGCTTCGGAAAGCGAGGATGTGGAAGGAGTTATAATAGGCACAAGGCCGGACTGCCTTCCGGAAGATCTGCTTGACGGACTCTCGGAATTAAACCTTCTAAAACCTGTGATCGTGGAGATAGGAGCAGAAACGTCTTTTGACGATACCCTCCGGCTCATCAACCGCAACCATACATGGACTCATGTTGAGGATGCCGTAGGACGACTCCACTCCCGAGGAATCCGTACAGGACTTCATCTGATAGCCGGACTGCCCGGGGAAGACGCCGACAACGTGCTTGATACAGTAAGGAAAGCCTGCCGACTTCCAATCGATTCAATCAAGATGCATCAGCTTCAGATAGTGAAGGGAACGCCATTGCTGGAAAGATGGAGTTCAGGAGAGATTGAAGTCACGCCATTCACATTGGAAGATTATCTTGAATTGTGTGTGAGAATAATACATGCTGTACCTCGCCGTATATGCATCGAGCGTTTTCTCGCATCGTCTCCGCCAGAGATGGTGGTGGAGCCCAAATGGGGACTGAAGAACTACCAGTTCACAAACTTGCTTCACAACCGGCTGAAACAATCCTTTGAGTGACATCCGTAAGTCCGGATTCATAAAATGCAGAATCAATAAGTCCATGACTATGGTTTTCCCATACGTCATCATCGTATAATCAAAAATCAAAGATTATATTGGCTGATACATTCCATCCGTTGGTGTGTAAGCAGGTACCAGGCACAGCACTCCGGCTCACTGCATTGCCGAGACCGAAGCGGTAGCCTGCTGAAAGCTGGATAAAGTTGATGATATCCAGTCCTATTCCGAGATCCCAGCCCGGCTGAACAGCTTTAGTAGCGATCTCTTCAGGGTTACCCTGACCAAGACGGATAAGGAGTGAGGGACCCGAATATACCATCGGAGCTACCAGATTATTGGTGGAAGACAGGTAGAACTTATATTTGAGGTGAAGCGGCACTTCAATGAAATTCCTTCCTAATCTGACAGGACCGGAAACCTCATCTATAAGCTTCGAACTATAACGGGTATATAGTACCGCTATATCCGGAGCAAAGCCATTGTTTTCCATCTGATATTCAAGAATCAGACCGCCGCTGAATCCGCTTCCGTTTTTCACAGACATTCCGGGGGCATCGCTGAGAGATGCCTTGGCAATCGCGCCGCCAAGCCTGAACCCATAACGTAACTGGGCCGAAACCGATAACGACGAGAGCAATACAATCAAGAGGAGGGGCAAAGAATATTTCTTATTCATATTGTTCCGGTTTTGTCAATTAATATAGATGCGGAATAATCCTAACTAAGAAACAACACATCGGTCAAGTTGTTTTCTATTCTATCCGATTTTGATAAACATATATATCCCTAATTTCCGTCCGAAAGGATATATCCTTTCTTTTTAATGGAAACAATGGAGATTTTCGGATCTGTGAGCAGCCGGCGGATATAGGAGATCTGAACATTGAGGGCGAGAGAATTGGAATAGCTCGCATCGCCCCATATCCTTTCCAATATCTCATCACGCTCTACGAGACGACCGATGTTTTCAGCAAGCATCTGCAAGATCTCGGTCTGACGAACCGACAGGGAATGAGTCTCACCCGCATATGTAAGAGAGGAAAGATTAGGACGGAACAATGTATCACCAATATTGTACTCCAAGTCCTGATCCACCGTCAAGCTATCAAACCTCTCATGGATTCTGGCTATCAGTTCCTCCGGATAAAAGGGTTTGGGAATATAGTCATTGCCTCTAAGTGAAAATCCATGAAGACGGTCTACTTTATCGGTGCGGTCAGTCAAGAAGAAGATCACGACTCTCTTATCAAACTGCCTTATCATCCTCGCCATCTCAAATCCATCGAGTTCCGGCATATTGATATCAAGAAGTATGAGATCCGGATGCTCCACTTGGTATATTTCCAACCCTACCTTACCGTTATTGGCATAGACAACCTCATATCCGTCAGCCTCAATGAAGCGTTTCAGTAACATTGAATTTTTTAAATCGTCATCCACCAAAAGTATCTTTATCCTTTTCATTAATGAGGCAATAATATAATGAACCTTGTTCCTTTTCCTTCTATACTCTCAACCGTTATGTCACCACCATGAGCGTCAATAAGAAGTTTTACGTATGCCAGTCCCAGGCCCATACCAGGCAGGTCACTGCCTGTGGCCTTACCGCGATAAAAACGTCTGAATATATGTTTAAGATCGTCTGAGGGAATACCGTTGCCAGTATCACTGATACATATTTCTACAAATCCATTATTTACCGTTGTCTCGGCCTTAATCTCTACCTGAGAACCGGAGTATTTCACTGCATTTTCGACAAGATTATTCAGAACATTGTATAAATGTGTCGGATCTGCTGACACTTCCAGAGTCACGTCGATATCATTTATAAATTCCACAGACTTACCAACCGGGAGAACCATGGAGTCAGACACCTTTTCGAACAGCCCGTGAATATTTATCATCTGATGGTTAAGCGGAATCTGCTCGACTGCATTGAAAGTTATATCACGGAGTTTGGAAAAGTAGGCTGAAAGATTGTCAAGCGCCAGTCTCGTCTCAGACAACATTTCTTTCCTTATGTCAGGATCAGCCATCATCTTTTCGTTTTCAAGCCCGGAAACACACATCTTCAGAGTCGATATCGGACGTTTCAACTCATGGATCATAGTCGTCACGAAACTATTGCGCATTTTATCAAGACGGGAAAGCTTTAAAACCGTGATGATCTGTAAGATCAGACAAATTATAAGAAGAACGGTAATGAGCAATACAACAATAAGAGTCGGCCACATCATAGGCAAAACATCGAAAGGATTGATCCGACATGTAATCTCTACCACTTTACCTTCAAGCTGTGAATAAGGAATAGATACCGACAGCCTCGGATTCAATAGTGTTCCGTAATGTCGAACATTTTTATTCCAAACCATACTGTCGACCTGTGATATCATAATCTCAGCTTCTATTCCTTTTTTCCTCAGCACGGAATCAACTCCCACCTTGGTAAAAGGCCTGTTCCTTGCAGTCACGACATTATGAGCTGCGGCCCATGTCTCGTTTTCATCTTTTGCCTGAGAAGCGTCGTAATGCACTGAATCGGAAGCCACGTCCTTATTATATCTTTTATGATCGTAGACGTCATTTAATGCTTTTTCCCTCATTTCCTGTGTCAAAAAAGTATTAGAGTCCAGGCCCAGAATCCTATTGTATGAATAAGTGTATATACTGACCCTTCTTGAAGTCCGGACGGTGTCATCCTTACTTATACTCAGGCTTATGACGGGAAACATCAGGTTCTGACCGATACTGTCACAGCTATGTTTTGTTTTTTCTCCTATATCTCTTAATCCATTATAGAGATCCACACTTTCTGTGATCTTTTGTGTAAGGCTTCTCTCATATTCATTTAAGGAGTAAACATATCGTCCATACAGCCAGTAGGCCTGCATTCCGAGAAATGCAAGTATCGCCGCTATTGTAACTATGTAAAGCACCTTGATTCTTTTTTCCATAATGCAAAATTATAAAATTTAATTCATTAAATTCATTGTTGTTCGAAGTTATTGCATCAGAGTAATAATTCAGTAATAATTCCATAATTTTTTAGTAATGATTATTTTCTTAAGGACTATGTATTATGATTTAATTTTGCGGTGTGGATTGAAATACAAGGATTCAATAATAATCTAAAAACATAAGACATGAGGAAAATATTTTTAATTATCGCCATCATCAGTATAATGGCTGCATTGGCATCCGGCAAAGCCATACGTCGTACTCTCAGTATCGCACAAAACTCAACTCCAGAGACTGAGACCATAGCCAGTGAAACAATGGAGTTTGTATATGATTACCGCTGCTGTATAGACACGACTGGCTCACTGGAAGATAATTACATAAGCGATAATATGTTGCTACAGATATCACCTATCGGACTCTCAAAATTCTCAAGCTATAAGAACCTGACCATTGACTCTATCATAATGCGTTCCTCAGATGAGCAGCTTTTTAAAGCAGCAAAAGAAGGGAGACTAAATAACGGAGAGTTCCTGACCATATACAAAAACTATCCTATGGGAAAACTCACCCATACAGAAAAGATATGCATGGACTGGTTCCGGTATGAAGAAGATCTGCCGGCGCTCAACTGGGAACTCACAGATTCAGTCACCAACGTGCTGGGTTATGAATGTCAGAGTGCAAAGTGCAGTTTCAGAGGAAGGGAATGGACAGCATTCTATACAGAAGACATACCGCTATCGGAAGGTCCATGGAAACTCCACGGATTGCCCGGACTCATCATGAAGGCATCAGACGAGAACGGACACTATACTTTCGATTGTATAGGAATAAAGTCGAAAGCAGACCGACCCATAACCATCTATAAAGTGCCCTTCAATAATGTAAAACGCAAAGATTATTACAACACCAGACACCGCTATGAGATCAATCCGTATGCGTATGCAGAATCATCTGCCGGAATACATATTACCGTCACGGATCAGGAGGGTAATCCGGCTCCGGACGCATACGATCCTATCGATCTTCAATACGACTTCATTGAGCTTGACTGGAGGAAATGAAAAGATACAGTTTAATCACATTTAGTTTTCTGCTCGGAATACTGTCAGCGTCAGCGACAGTCCCCGGTGAACTACAGGGAACAGTCAAGGATGCGCAGACAGGGGAGCCGATTGCCGGAGCAATCGTAAAGGCCAAAGACGTGTTTACATCGACTGACAGCAACGGGAGCTTCTTTCTCAAACTAAAGGCAGGTGCAGACTCGGTATCATTCAGAAGCATAGGGTATGAATCCCTGAACTTGGCTGCAGGCACCGATATGTCGGAGGTGCGTCTAAATCAGAAAGCTACCAAACTTAACGACGTAATTGTCGAGGCGCCGGACATTTACGCCAGAGGTGATACTCTCGTTTTCAACGTGGCACGCTACGCCAATGCCAAAGACAACGCCATCATAGACGTAATCAAGCGTCTACCCGGAATCAAGGTCAAGGAGGACGGGACGATCGAGTATCAGGGAAAGCCTATCAGCAAGTTCTACCTTGACGGAAACGACTTCATAGGGGGACAGTATGGTCTGGCCACAAACAATATTTCACATAAAGATGTAAAGTCGGTAGAGATAATGGAAAATCACCAGCCGGTAAAGGCTCTCGAAGGCATCGAATTTCCGGAAGAGGCCGGAATTAACCTTAAATTGAAAGAGGATGCGCGAAGCCGTTGGGTAGGTGTGTCGCAGGTAGCGACCGGAATCCAGCCGTTTCTATACGACGGATCTTTGTTTGGCATGCGTATGGCACGCAAGGTGCAGAATATGTTCACACTGAAGGCCGACAATACCGGATGGAATCCGGCAAACGAAATCCGAGATCATAATTTCGAAGAAATGTTCTCATGGGAATATATGTCCTCGTTATGGCCGGAGTATATAAAGGCCGGACACATCAGTGCTCCGTTGTCGGAAAAACGGACCCGCGATAATCTGTCATGGCTTGCCAACGCCATAACGGCCTGGAAGGCCGGCGACACATCTTTGCGTCTTAAACTGAACTATATGGGTGACCGACTTGACTACATATCAGGAGTCACGACCGACTACTTCAGTTCCAATATTCCAACATTCATTCAGACCAATTCGCAACGAACAATGTGTCACGATATATCCCTGCAGTTCAACAGCGAGACAAACAAGCGGGGTTATTACCTGAAAGACCGTCTTACCTTATCCGGCATACTGGACAATTCAACTTCAGACATCACCGGCTCTTATGACATCTTACAGAGCGTCGGGAGGAAAAGGTTTCGCTTAGAGAACGACCTGAAGCTCGCAAAACGAAATGAAAAGAAACTGTTTACCCTTACGTCACGCAATAGCTTCAGTCGCAGTCCGGACAGGTTGCTTGTATCCGGGGAAGAACAAGCGTTTCAGAGCATCGGAACCACAGACCTGCGGAGCACAACCGAAACACGCTTCGGAAAACTGACACGATTCTGGAAATACTACCTGACAGCAGGGATTGATCTGAACTACCATCGTATCAACTCCAGCCTCACCGGTTTCAGAGGATTCGACAATACGGGTATACACGGAACTTTCCTATCGAACCTTTACGCCACGCCTCAGTCTGACTATGAACGCAACGGCTGGAGAATGTCATTTAGAATACCGGTAAAGTGGCTGCATTATGAAGCAGCAGGACGACACGACTATATCAACGTCTCACCACGATACAGTATCCGGAGACAGCTTACATCTAAATCTGAACTGTCCGGAACGGTTTGCTACGGTCTTGGTTCACCGCAGCCGTTTCTAAACATCGATACTCCGATTCTTTCCGACTACAGGAATCTTCTTATTGCTCAAAATCCGGACAGATACACGCATGATTTTGGTACATCGCTCTCCTATCGTTACCGAAATCCCATAAAGTCAATGTTTTTTAACCTTTCCGCCGGTTACAGTCACCGTCTGAGCTCCATAATGATCAATCAGAAATTCATTGATGACTTCATTATCTCAACATATGCCGATAAACTTTCACATAACAAAACATGGAATCTTAACGGGGGTATGAGTAAGGGATTAGGACATAGCAAAATGGTTGTCGGGATAGATTTAAACTCCAGTTCATCTTCCGCCTCCTCTATGCGTAACGGTGAAGTAATTGCCTACAGACAGATATCGGCCGGATTGAAACCATATTTCAAGGGAAGCATCTTACGATGGCTTTCCGCCAACTATGATGCGGAATATGGATTCTCCAATCTCCGCATAGAGGAAAAGACGAACACGTCACACTCATTCCATCAGAATCTGTTCATCACCATATCACCCGAAGATATAATACATCTCACAGCCGGCGCAGAACACTTTCTGACGAGGTTTCCGGAGGGGAATACCTCAAATCTGATCCTTCTTGACGCATCCGCCGTATGGAGGGTTAACAATAGGATAAGACTTTCGCTAACCGCCACCAACCTGCTGAATAAACGCAGCTATGAATATGTCACCTACGGCACTCTTTCCCGTTCGGAGCATGTCTTCAGCATACGTCAGCGTTCGGTCCTTACCTCCCTTCAATACCGCTTCTGAA
>JAIEBK010000090.1:5180-8883 GCA_029070945.1 Muribaculaceae bacterium | reverse complement strand
GTCACTTCCCCTTCTTTGTCGGGATTGAATACAACCCAGAATATTCCGTTGTCATCCTGTGCGAGACGAACGTTGTGCATCTTCTTTCCGCTGCCCCATGCTCCGAAGTCGGAACCAAGAAAAGAATGGAAGTTGCCGAGAGAACGCCACTCTTTGGAAGAATCGGAACGGGTGGCAAGCTTAAGTCCGCCGTTTCCGTCAGGCATAGAGAAGGCAAGCATTTCCACCAGTTTCCCTGCTAACATGGAAGGTATACCTGCCACGCCTAATGTAAGTGAGAGTCCCAATCCAAACTTTGCAAATCCTTTCATGATATTTCAATGGTTATGATTTTTCAGCAAAATTAATACTTTCTGACCATTTATGCAAATCTGAAATTATCTCACCTTTAAAACCATATGGATATGATAGAAGTAAAAAATATTTCCAAAACTTTTGTGGATTCAGCGGATTTTTATATCTTTGCACAGTCTAATGCACACGGAAATAAGATAATCTTGTTCTCGATGCCTCACCGAATGATAATTCAAACATTTTATATATGAAAAAATTCTACATGTCTAAAACCCGTTCAATCGCAATTATGGCGTTTGCCATGATAGCAAACATAGCGTTTGGCCAGAACCTCAAGGTTACTTCCAACGGCAATCCCGTATCGAACAATGATGTCATTGAAATCCCTTATGTATTTGAAGATTATTCATATCCGGAGCTGGGTATGTATTTATATGAATATATGTGGGAACCGAATTTTGAAGTATCTGTATCAAGCGGAATTGAAACTCTGACCATTACGGTTTCAAGTGCTGACAATAACGATGGTTTCATGCTCTGCTGGCCCGGAAGCTGCGTTGACCGTAAACCTGGCGACAGTGTATCATCTACCGGTACTGTAAATACAGTGCCACAACATGTAGATCTGCATAAGTCGGAAGACTTTGCAAGCAAGGATCAGGTTCCCACCCAAACTACTGTAATCAAGGTGAATTTTGCGACTTCCACCGAAAATATGGAAATCACTGTAAAATGTCTTCCATCGGCAGAAAACTCGGTAGGCGAGAATCTTGCTGACAGCAACGTGGCTACGGAATATTTCACAATACAGGGTATTCGCGTAAATGAGCCTCAGAAAGGACAGCTCCTTATCGAACGTAAAGGAAACAAGGTTTCCAAACGCATATTCTAACATTTCTTACCTCACAAATATAAAGCCGTCGGATCTAACATCCGACGGCTTTAACTATATTAACAAGCTGGGCTATCAGTTGAAATGATTCATGGCGAACGCAGGGCCCGACAGGCAATATGCCGTGACGCAGTCCGCAGCCTTATCGAGGATAGCAGGGAGATCCTTCTTTTCCTCCGGAGAGAAGACTCCGAGCACGTAATCAATCTGGTGGCCGCGGGTGAATTCATTACCGACACCTATACGAAGTCTTGCATAATTGGTGTTGCCAAGTTCGGAGGCGATATTCTTAAGTCCGTTGTGTCCTCCGTCAGATCCGCGCTGCTTCAGACGGATAGATCCGAAAGGAAGGGCAAGATCATCCACCACTACAAGCAGGTTTTCCAACGGCAGTTTCTCATGATTCATCCAGTATCGTATGGCAACCCCGCTCAGATTCATGAAAGTGGAGGGTTTCAGCAGCATCAGCTCACAGTTCTTCACTTTCGCTATCGCCATGTCGCCATATCGGCAAGACTTCCAGGAAGCTCCTGCGCGCTCCGCCAGTACATCTACTGTCATGAACCCCGCATTGTGCCGGGTGCCGACATAGTCAGGTCCGATATTCCCCAATCCTACAATCAGATACTTTTTCATAGCAGAAATATGTGGATTTTTTTCTCCTTCTCTTATTGACTTTCTTATGAATGGTCTGAACAAGCAATCCCAGATACTCATAATTTTAAAGAGCTTGGATCTAAAAGTTAAAAGAAAGGCGATATGTATTCCATATCGCCCTGTAAGTATTTTGCCTGAGATCAGGAATTACTTGCCTTCCTTTGCCTGAGCACCACGTGCGGCACGTGTCAGCTGAACGGCGCAGACTACAGCGTTCTTTGCATTCATCAGCTCAAGACCTTCGAAGTGGAGGTCGCCGACTGCAAGCGATTTGCCGAGACCGAGGCTGTCTACATTCACTACAAGCTTCTCGGGGATCTCAGTATAGGGAGCCTTTACTTTAAGCTTACGCATGGAGAGCTGGAGCTTACCACCGGCCTTCACACCTTCAGCGTGGCCTTCGATCTTCACGGGAACTTCCATGATGATGGGCTTCTCGGGGAATACCTCAAGGAAATCAATGTGAAGAACGGTATCCTTTACAGGCTGGAAAGCGAGGTCCTTAAGGACTGCCTTACGCATCTTGCCGTTGAGTTCGAGATCGATCTCGAAGATCTCGGGAGTATAGATAAGCTTACGCACGTCTTCAGCCTTAACGGTGATGTCAGTAGTGATCATGCCGCGCTTTGCGTCGAGTTCCACGAGTTTCTCACCTGCTTCGAGAGTACCGTTGTAGGGGAGTTCCACGATCTTGCCGCCATTGAGCACTGCGGGAATCTTGCCTTCGTTACGAAGGGCCTTCACTGCCTTCTTGCCAAGGTTTTCACGAGCCTCAGCCTTAAGTTCGAATTTCTTCATTTCTGTTGTTGTGTTACTAAAAATAATTATTATTTCCCATCACACTGTGGGTCCGGCTCAGGGCATTCACGATGCCTTTCAGCCGCCCTTTTTTGCTTTTGGGCTTTTCAGGATGCAAAATTACAAAAAATTTTTGATTCAAAACGAATTTCCAACGTTTTTTCTTTATAAATTCCATTTAAAGTAGTGCTTCACACGCAAAACGGCCTGTCATCGCCAGCAGATGGTCTTGAACTGGCAGTAAGAACAGGATGCCAGATTCTTTGTGGGTTCAAACGGCTGTTCAGGGTCGAACAGTTCGGAAAGAGTATGTTCAAGATTCGTAAGGAATTCCGCATTCTGTCCGGTATGGACAGTCTGTTCCTCTCCGCCGACCTTAGGATAGGTATGCCTTCCGCCTTTCATATTGTTGACATCATACAGCTCCAGAACTAAGGGCTCATGAGGCAGTCCGCTTTCATCTCCAAAAAGAGTCAGGACAGGCCGTGGCGCCTCCTTATCCAGGTTCTTATCCGGCAGCGCGTCAAACAGATTAGCGTAGAGCCACAGCTGAATAAGGTTTCTTCCGTTTGTATCACCCTCGAAGACGCTCTTCATAGTCTCCGCCTGAACATGCACTGATCCCGTCTTATAGTCCACGACTCTGAGCCTGCGGACTCCATCTCGCGCCGCTTCTTTACCGGGACTGTCAAGTCGGTCTATGGCAAACCTCATGTTGACAGGATTTCCCTCCGGCATCCTGATACTGACATTTCCGTCTATTTCCACTCCATAAAGAAGGAACGGGGCTTGTCCGAGATCGAACTCAAGGATCTTTATGACCTGACCACGGAGCACCTTCGCAACGTATGCCACCGAACCACGCAGTGGAGTGTCAAGCTTCTCCTTCGGTCGGTGAAAATACTCCTTGTTTATACCGAAACGTACCAGACGGTCAATCTCCTGAAGATTATTCTTCTTGGCATTGATCAAAGTAGCATCTATTATTTCTGGATGACTGAGGAAACGCCCCTGTTTATCTTCCGGAAGATAAATATTCTGCATCACATAGTGGAGGATATT
>JAIEBK010000090.1:0-5080 GCA_029070945.1 Muribaculaceae bacterium | reverse complement strand
TCGAAATCAAGCGCACGGGTCTCGAGCATACCCATCACCTGCAGGCCCCGCAACGGCTGACCTTCGAATGTAACAGTCTCGGCCGATATCAGACGGTCTGTCATAGACAGGAATGTACGCCACTGCATGTCTATCCGATATTCTTCCACCACATCCAGCATCTGCCTCAGCATCATACGATAGAAATCTACATTCGCCACATCCACACTCGCCTTAAGCATCTTCTCGCCGGAAGCGGCTACAGAATCCCTTACCTTCTCCAGAATCATATCGAGCCATGCCACTGTCTCTTCAGGAGATGCATCATCGCTCAACGGACGCAGCGTCTCCGACATTTCCATGGAGACATTACGAAGGTCAAGGACATCCACAACGGCATGATGATGCTTCTTTATCCACTCTTTTACTTTCGTGACATCCGGCCCGAATATCGCATGGCTAAAGGGATGAGAGAGCAATGACTCGAAATCCTTATAATAATAACCGACAGATCCTCCGCTTTTCCTTCTGCTTCCCTGCAGCCGTCTCAGCAAAGACACAAATGTCACAACACCTGACAGCTTCAGGGGATAACCCATCGTCAGGTTGACGTCCTTGACATTGTCAGGCAAGGAATACAGCATCGGAATCAGCAGACTTTCGTCAGGAAGCACGACAGCAACCTTTGCATCCTCAAAATCCGATGCCGCAGCACGTCCGGCCATATCCTCAATCACGTCACAGGCCACCTTGGCCTGAAGTGAATTAGACGGAACCGCGATTACCTTCATAGATTCAGGCATTTCCCTGACCTCAGAAGCTGACAGAAACGGCCGCGCCCATTCCGGAGAGGGCCACGCATCCGCATTATGCAGGACATATCTTCCGGCGGCAGATGTCCTGTCGTTGATGACAGGTCCCGGAGTATCCCAAAAGAATTCGGCGAAAGATTCCTCTCCGTCATCGGTATTATATGAGGAGAGGGCATCGAAGATGCGTCTCTCGCTTCGCGTCAGCGCGTTGAAACCGACCAGAACCATCCTGGAAGCAGCCACGGAATCAGGTATCTCTTTCTCAAGCCTCTCTGCGGCCAATCTATATGCTCCGCCGGATGAAATTAGTCCGCGCTTCGCAAGCATCTCATGAAAGGAATGATAGAGCGGCGCCATCGCCTGCCATATGGGGAGAAATCGTTTATGGAGTTTATTGTCTTTATTGTCATTGAAATTCTTCCAGAATCCCCTTACAGTCTCGCCCGGATCATATGCTTGCCCGAAAAACTCCTCCATCACCTTGAGCTGCTCTTCAGTCAGGAAATTGGAACTTATCTCCTTCAGATCCCTGACATTCTTAAAGATTTCATCCGGATCGGCATCCTGCATGTCCACTTCATTGAAATCCGACAGAGCCGTCTCTCCCCATCGCCTGAACCTGTCGAATTCCTGAACCTCCGAACCTTGCGATTTCTGAAGAGCCACATATGCCTGATACATTATAAAAAGGAGCTCAATGCGGTTTGCAACAACTCTACCGGAAACTTTCTCAACAAAATCCGACATCGTCATGACCTTCGGGAGCATCGACACACGTCCCTTGAGCTCAAGGGTCAGGTTTTTCAGAAAAAATGTGCAGGCCCTCCTGCTTGGAAATACAAACAGATGTCCGGACAGGTCTTTACATGACGAAACGTACGCACGGGCTACTGATTGAAGAAATGGAACAGCCATCGGTATATTTATTTTTTATGCAAACTTACTAAAAAAATTTGGTTCAACCTCATTTTTTTTGTAAATTTGCAATTATTATCGAGATCAGACCGTCGACATTTGTGAAATTGAGATGAAATTCTCCGAAATAACCGGACATACAAACACGATAAACTCACTTCGTGAGGCTGTTGATACCGACCACATTCCCCATGCCATGCTTTTGGGCGGTCAGGAGGGGATCGGTAAAATGCGCGTGGCCAGAGCATTCATCAGCTATCTATACTGTATGGATCGCCATGAAGGCGACAGCTGTGGGAAATGCCCGGCCTGTCTGCAGAACGCACATCACAATAATCCCGACGTACATTTCATTTTTCCGCGTACCGGAGCTACGACGAAGAGCACGGAGACATTTCTTCCGCAATGGTATGATTTTCTTGACAGCCATTCCTATATGCCAAAAGAGGAATGGGCGAGAGCGATCGAGGCCGGCAACACAGTTCCTGTCATATATAGAAGCGATGCATCAGAAATATCACGCACAGCGTCTCTTTCAAGTTTCGCATACCGATACAAGACATATGTAATATGGATGCCGGAGAGGATGCAGCCACAATGTGCCAATGCATTGCTCAAGCTTCTTGAGGAACCCTTTCCCGACACAATATTCATTCTTGTAAGCAACGAACCTGATAAACTTCTCCCTACCATCTTCTCACGCACGCAGAGATTCAATCTTAAGCCTCTCACTGATGCGGAGGTAGCAGAAATCCTCATTCAGGAGGGAACATCCGGTAATGAAGCCCGCGAGGTCGCGGCTTTGGCGGAAGGAAACATCATAAAGGCCTTCGACATGACGGGCGAAGGAGGGGAAATAAGGGAGTTTTCATCTATCTTTATTCAGATGATGCGTCTGGCGTATGCACGTAATGTCGCCTCTTTGCGCATGCTTAGCGAATCAATAGCCGCCATGGGAAGAGAGAAAACCGCCCGCTTTCTCGCCTACTGCGCGAGAATGACCCGGGAAAGTTTTATCTTCAACCTTAAGACTGAAGGTCTGAACGCGATGACCCGGGCAGAGGCTGATTTCAATGTCAGGTTCTCCCCGTTTATTAATCACAGAAACGTAGAAAGGCTCATGACTGAAATTCAAAGGGCCCACGATGACGTGCTCCGCAACGCCAATGCCCGGCTCGTGCTCTTTGACTTTATGCTAAAGGTCATGATGCAGCTAAGAAATACAAACTTACCTAAAAACACTAATTAATATGAAACCAACATTGTTCATCCTCGCTGCTGGTATGGGAAGCCGCTACGGTGGCCTCAAGCAGCTCGATTCCCTTGGCCCTTCGGGCGAGACTATCATGGACTATAGCGTCTACGACGCTCTGAAAGCCGGCTTTGGCAAGATCGTATTCGTGATCCGTCACGATTTCGAACAGGATTTCCGCGACAAAGTGGTATCAAAATACGAGGGACATGTCCCGGTGGAAGTGGTATTCCAGGACATTCACGACCTCCCCGAAGGATTCTCTGTGCCCGAAGGTCGCCAGAAACCATGGGGTACGAACCACGCTGTGCTCATGGCAAAAGACGTGATAAAGGAACCTTTCGTAGTAATCAATGCCGATGACTATTACGGTCCGGAGAGCTTCAGGCTTGCAGCCGAGACCCTTAAGGATCTCGAAGGGAAGACAGGAGAATACTGCATGATCGGCTTCCGCATAGAGAATACACTCAGCGAGAACGGCGGTGTAAGCCGCGGTCTATGTGAGGTAAGCGAAGACGGATACCTCACAGGCGTGAAGGAATGTCACGGAATCCAGCGTAAGGGTGAGGGCCTCATCCATATCGAAGACGATGTGGAGAAACCTTTCCCGGCAGGAAGCAGCGTCAGCATGAACATGTGGGGTTTCACTCCCGACTATTTCGGCTATAGTGAGAAGGCCTTTGTCAAGTTCCTCAGCGAACATGGAGGCGAACTTAAGTCTGAATTCTATATTCCTACCGTAGTCAACGACCTTATCCAGAACGGAGAAGCTACTCTTAAAGTCGTTCAGACTCCTTCAAAATGGTTTGGCGTGACATTTGCAGCCGATCGTCAGGCTACCGTCGATCAGTTCAAGGCACTCGTCGATGCAGGAGTCTATCCCTCCCCGCTTTTCTGATCGTGTAAATTAATCTTAAGAATGGAAACAAAAATATTAGTGACCGGCGGCACCGGATATATCGGAAGCCATACTGTCGTAGAGCTGCAGCAGGCAGGCTACGAGGTCGTGATCATCGATAATCTCTCCAATTCCAACCGTGACGTGCTCAAGGGCATAGAGGCGATCACGGGAATTGCACCTACCTTCGTTGAGGGTGACTGCACCGACCTTGAAACACTGAGGAAACTCTTCGAGCAGAATCCGGGCATCAAGGGAATCATAAATTTCGCAGCTTCCAAGGCGGTAGGAGAGAGCGTACAGAAACCGCTTCTGTACTACCGTAACAACCTGAATACCCTCATCAATCTGCTCGAGTGCATGCCGCAGTATGGAGTGAAGGGAATCGTATTCTCCAGCAGCTGTACCGTGTATGGCGAGCCGGATGTGAATCCCATCGATGAGACAGCACCGATCAAGCCGGCTACATCTCCCTACGGAAATACAAAGCAGATCTCAGAGGAGATCATCACCGACTTTATACACAGTGGAGCACCTGTGAAAAGCATCATCCTGCGATATTTCAATCCGATCGGCGCGCATCCGAGTGCAAAGATCGGCGAGCTTCCCCTGGGAGTGCCGCAGAACCTCGTGCCATATCTGACACAGACAGCCGCCGGCATCCGCAAGGAACTTACCGTCTTCGGAGATGACTACAACACCCCTGACGGAAGCTGCATACGCGACTATATCGACGTCGTAGACCTTGCTAAAGCCCATGTAGTGGCTATGCGCCGTATGCTTGACGGAGAAGACACCGACAGCATTGAAATCTTCAATCTCGGTACAGGACGCGGAGTCTCGGTGCTCGAACTCATCAATGCTTTCGAAAAGGCAACCGGAGTACCCGTACCACATAAGATTGGCGCTCGCCGTGAAGGTGACATCGAGAAAATCTGGGCTATTCCGGACAAGGCAAACAATATCCTCGGATGGACCGCTGAAATTCCCGTAGAGGAGACTCTTGCAAATGCATGGAGATGGCAATGCTCCCTAAATAAATAATTCAGCCTGTCGGAATGATTTAAACTTATCAGAAAGTCTTAGCACTGATATATTTTAATAAGGATGGTCTTCAATATCGGAAGGACCATCCTTATTATTTTGTGACATATTGTCTATCACGATCTCACAGTCTTTTTCGTGACTTATATTTTCATCTTTGAATTTTTTTTTATAACTTTG
>JAIEBK010000009.1 GCA_029070945.1 Muribaculaceae bacterium | reverse complement strand
GACACCTATTTTTGCCGTCACATAGGTTTTCGTATACGACAGTCGGGAATATCCCGATGATTCAGTTCTGATCTTACTTATTCTTTGCAACATATCCTCAAAACCTATCGACAGCGACCAGTGCTTCCCAATTTGTTTCTGTAACGTAGGATTGAGGTTCAGAATCGGAAACACCGTGATATTTCCTATCTTCATCCCGGAATTATAGAAACAGCTCATAGTTAGTTTGAAATCCTTTGGCAATATAAATGTCGTGCTTGCCACAAGCTGAAGATAACCGAATGTGTCGAACGGTCCTGAATCCGTAAGTTTTTGAGAAGTTATCACATAAGTAAGGCTTGAATAAAGATTCCACCATTTATTAATGTTGATGAATCCGTCACCGTGTATGAACATACTGCGGTCTTTACCCTCGTTTCCCCAAGTAAGATATAGCCTTTCGGGATAATCCGGATTAGACGCGAACATCTGTCTTATCGGATTGTCGGTCATTGAGTATCCGGCAGCGATGGTAAATCTTTCCGCAAGAACAAAATCAAGACTAAACGCATCGGTAAAACTTGGTGTAAGACCGGGGTTGCCTACAGTATATGTATAGTCTGAGATCTGTCTTACAACCGGACTTAATGACTGGAATGACGGGCGACGGACGTTCCTGTAATATCCCAAAGCCACACTATAATCTCCTTTTTCGGTAAAAGCGTATGATACGTTTGCATTTGGGAAAAGGTCAAGACGGTCATTATGTGAGATGCTACCCTTGGTTCCGGAATATTCTCCGCGTAATCCAGCCTTAAACTTCCATCTTCCGGCGTTGCCATTAGCGACAGCATATAGAGCTGCTATGTTCTCATCATATGATGTGTCGTAATCATACTGCGGATTCATTATCCAGGTATGATCCATCATATATTTATGGAATGAACAGTTCGAGACATCGTTGAGTGTGTATTTTGCCCCTATATTGAAATTCCAGTTCGGATTGAACACTTTGCGCAACGACAGATCGGTCACAAATACGTTATACAGATTCCGACTATCAGTATTGTAAATCGAATCATAGGGTAGATAAGACCACCCCATTTCATTATCCTCATTTACTGAAGAACTCTGGCAGGTGTAATTGGAAATCAATTTCATTACAGAGCCATTTCTATCCAGATTATGTGTCCAGTTGAAAGCGACATTGAAATTATGGAATCTGTCTTTACTTTTATAGGTTCCAAATGTCAACCCATTGAAATTCGGAGTATACATATCTGTGACGGAGTGAGATGTATGGCGCGTTTTGTCGGAGTTATAATCGAATTGAAGTCCGATCTTATCTCTTTCAGTGGGATCATAAAACACTCCAACTGAAACGTTGCCCTGTACGGCTTTCATTTTATGATGTGAGATCCCGTTCAGTACACGAAGTTCGGTAACAATATCAGTTTCCTCGTTGGAAGTGTATCTATCCGAGGGACTCCCGTTTACATTGCCGTTGAAGTTGACAGTCCATTTCCCGGAATGAAGGCCGAGATTGACAAAAGGATTTAGCCATTGTTTGTATTCACCCGCCGTCACATTCAGTCCGGCCGAGCCATTGAGCCCATCAACACGATTTCGTTTCAGATTTATCTTAATGACACCACCCGCTGAGTCCGCGCTGTATTCAGCCCCGGCTTTGGGTATTATCTCGATTGATGCGATTGAAGATGACTGTATTGATCTCAGATATGTCATAAGCTGGCGTCCCGACATATTTACTTTCCGGTCATCAATGTAAACCGTCGTTCCGCCTTGACCATAAATAGACAGACTCTCATCTGTCGCCCACACACCGGGGGCCGTTTTCAGCAATTCCTGTGCGTCCTTGTTATCCGACAAAGGGTTTGCAGCTACATTCATCACAATACGATCAGCCTCTCTCCGGATCAGTGGAGCCCGGACAACAACTTCCTGCAGGGTTGTTGAAGTCTGCGTCAGAACAATTATACCCATATCTGAACTGACAGGAGAAAGCACCGCATCATCATATCCGAAAGCCGACACTCTGATTTTATTGCAATCTGAACCGACTTCAATTCTGAAATATCCTGAAGCATCCGTCACACCTCCGCCTGCAACCGAATCGGTCGCAAAAGCTGTAATGTATGCAAATTCAACAGGAATCGAATCAGAATCCATTACGATTCCCTTCACTGTCTCAGAACGGAGAAAACCATGTGAGATTACTAAAAGCAAAAATGCTGATATTGATCGTATCATAGTTTATTCGTTTTTTTGTGACAACCGTAAGTTTTTGACAGCAACAGTTCTCGCATCATGTAGATAATCCGTTATGAGATCTATGTTGTCAGTGTTTCCAAAATCAGTTCTCCGAAAGATACAGTAGGGATATTCCTCCCACCATTTACCCTTCTTAGGTATCGTGGTACAGATATGAAAAACCGCAATGTTCCTACCTTTGTATGGTATACGTTGGAGCAAAACGAACTGCCTGTCTTTCTTACTATAGCGCACGTTGGAATATACTGTACTGTCGGGACCGTTTTCCCATCTCGAGTCTTCCATATAGGTGTCAATATCTCCGAATATGCGAGCGTATTCCTTACAATAGACCGGTATTGATTCGTCATGCAAAGATATTTCCGTTGTAGGCTTCAAAGGTTTTACCTGGTGATATTCAACAAAAAGTAGTCTTCTGGAAAGGTTATAAAAGTAGATGGAATCCACAACTATCTCCGGAAAGGTCCTTAGTCCCTTTGCAAGATAATCCCGGAATTTAGGATAGGCTGAAATCTGTCTTTCAGTCTGGAGCAAGACCGTATCGGTGACCCACCATTCAAAACCGAACCCTAATTCAAGTCCGGATGAACTTCTTGCATTTCCATTTCCTGGATCTACATTCCA
>JAIEBK010000089.1:24970-32760 GCA_029070945.1 Muribaculaceae bacterium | reverse complement strand
CAATTCTAAATTCTAAATTCTCAATTCTCAATTAAAACATTGTGCTTCAGCTTCAGAGAGCATCAGCCGGATCCGGCAAGACCTATACACTCGCGAAGAAATTCATAGAATATTACATCTCCCGGCCTGACGAGACCGGGAGACGGCATCTGCGTCCGGTACGTGCCTTGCGGGAGTCGCTGCAACATATCCTGGCGATAACATTCACCAACAAGGCTACAAACGAGATGAAGCTGCGCATCGTAGACAAACTCCATGCCCTCGCTTCATGGACTCCCGCTACTCCCATCACTAAAATCGACTATCTTAAAGACTTTACCGAGCAATTCTCATGCTCACCACAGGAGATAGCCTATGTATGCCGGCAGGCCCTCAAGGTACTTCTGACAGACTACGGCGATTTCAAGGTTTCCACCATCGACTCTTTCTTTCAGACAGTGCTTCGCACCTTTGCCTACGAAGCAGACCTTGACGATACATACCAGCTGGAACTCGACTCCAACTACGTCACGCAGATGGGTCTCGACACCACTCTTGACGAGATAGACGCGGAAGGACACACCACCCAAGGTGCCGTGTGGGTGGAAAACATGATGGAAAATAAAGCGGCATCGGGCAAGGGATGGAATATATTCCAGAAAAAGCAGAACCGCAACAGCGTTTACGGAGAGATTCTCAATGCCAGCCGCAACCTCGCCAAGGAGGACTTCAAGGAGATCCGCGAAAGCCTTGACAAGTATTTCGAGGATAATCCGGATTTCTTCAAGACCTTCCATCAGCTATGCCGTCACTATGAGCAGCCTCAGCGTGAGGCTTTCGACCGTATGAGGGAGGCGGCACGCGCAGTGCGTGACGCTTTCAATGACGCCGGGCTTGACATGGCGCTTACCGCCGGACAATATCTCGAGGGTCGCGTCATGAAGATGATAGGCAAATGGGATTGGGACCAACCTATCGATAAGAAGTCGGCCAACGACTTCCCGATACCTGAATTTACACGTAAGGGTTCGAGATCAAGAGTGTTTGACCCGAAAAAACAGAATCCATATCTCGGCACTCCGGTGGAAGACCATATACAGGAACTGGCTGAGGAAATGTACCGATGCTTCGACATCTGGAGAAAGGAGGCGCTTTCAGACAGGATGAAGCGATGGCGTATCTATCGGGCGACAATGCCTTATGTAGGTTTGCTGCAGAGCGTGCGCAATAATGCACGCCTGTTTCTGACAGATAGCAATACAGTGGAACTCGGAGAGACTAACTCCATTCTTCACCGTATCATCGGTGATGACGATGCCCCTTTCGTCTACGAACGCCTCGGCAGCCGTCTGGAGCATTTTCTGATCGACGAGTTTCAGGACACAAGCAAACTTCAGTGGCTCAATCTCAGTCCGCTCCTCACGGAAAGCGAAAGCAAGGGCCACGACAATCTCATAATCGGCGACGCCAAGCAGAGCATCTACCGCTTCCGCAACGCCGATCCGGGTCTCATCACCTCGACGGTGCCGAAGCAATTCGCCGATACATGCCGGGAATGCGGCAACTCCCCGGCTGAAAACACCAACTGGCGCAGCAGCATGCGCATTGTGAAATTCAACAACCTCTTCTTCCGGTATTTCTCGCGAGAACTCGGCGACCGGATGGAGAGACTATACTCCAACACCGTCCAGCCACCTTCGCACAAGGAGGATGTAGGCTTTGTCAGCGTACGTCTGTTTGACAACACTTCAGACGATCAGGATTTCCCTCCTCATTTCGATGAGATACCGCTCCTGATATCAGAAATGCTTGACCGTGGATACCGGATGAACGAGATCGCAGTCCTCGTTGACACTCACGATCAAGGGACCAAGATAATAGAGCGCATAATGCTGTATAATCAGCAGGTTAACGAAGACAGAAAGATCAACTTCATCAGCGCCGACTCGCTCCATGCCGGAGAGTCGCCCGCGGTCCAGACTGTAATGTCAATTCTTGAGGCAATAAACAACGGGACACGGGCCACGCTCAACCCAAAAGAGGAACGCGGGGAAAAAGGTGCCGGAGACTGGAGCCGTCTGAGGGCTGACTTCAGCTTTTTCGCCATGCGTCATCCGGATACAGCCCTTTCCGAACTCCTTTCAAGATTTCTTGACGGCGAATACAATCCCGATGCCATTCGCGATATGCTCGCCGGCATGAGTACGACTGTGCTCCCCGCGCTGGTGGAAAACATCATACAGCACTTCATCCCGGTCCATTCGCGCCGGTCGGAAGCGGCGTTCCTTGCCGCACTTCAGGATATGGTGGTCGAATTCTGCGAGGGATATACAGCCGACATCGCCTCCTTCCTGCAATGGTGGGATAAAAAAGGAAGATTCCGTTCCGTTTCATCTCCGGAAGACGCCGATGCCGTCAATATCATGACCGTCCATAAATCCAAGGGTCTTGAGTTCAGGTGTGTAATTGTCCCTTTCTCCAAACAGACCGTCAGACCGATGTCGCCGCAGCAGAAGGAATGGCTATGGGTCAGGCCTGACCTATCGGATGCCGAAGGTATCCCGCATATTCCATGGATTCCTGTCTGGAGCGTTCCTAAGCTCGAAGAAACCATACATGCTGACATCTATAGGGAATATCTCGACAATTTCATGGCCGACAAGGTAAATATGGCATATGTGGCATATACACGCGCGATCGACGAGCTCTACATCTATTCCCCTTGCAAGCTGAATGATGACGGTACAGTTCCAGATTCCCCGCGTATCGGATCATATCTATGGAAATGCGGCGCGGAGGCCGAGGAAGTCATCGACACACTGAAGGAGGCTTATTCCGATGTGGCGGAATATTTTCCCTCCTCTCATGAAATATCAGTCGATACCGTTAATAAGATATGGAGCTATGGCGAACCTCTGTCAAAAGAGAAAATCGAGGCGGGACACAAGAAGAAAGAGGATGATCATGTCAATCTTACCGTGTCTGAATACAGATGCGGCACAGTCATTCCGGCTCTCGTCTACTCCGACCCTACAAGTCCCGATTCCGATACATTCCCGTCAGATCCTGACGATACCGACACGGAGGAACAGGAGACAGAGGAAACAAGACGCTACGGGGAACTGATGCATTCCATCATGGAGAATATAAATACAGCCGGTGACATTCCACATGCGCTTTTAAGCGCGAAAAGCAAAGGGTATATCGGATTGAGACAGATGGAGCAACTGACGGTATTTCTTACAGAAGCCCTTGAAAGCGTTAAAGAATACGGCTGGTTCAGTCCGGGATGCAGGATACTTAACGAACGCGGCATTGTGGCCGACGGCAAGGTGCGCCGGCCTGACAGGATAATCTTAAGGAAGGACGGCAGCGCCGTAATCGTAGACTATAAGTTTGGGAACCATCGCAACGACAGATCTTACACACGGCAGCTTAAACGCTATGTCTCAGCGCTGGTTCAGACTGGAATAGCAAAAAAATGCGAGGCCTACATATGGTATGTAAGCCTCGGAGAAGTCGTTTCAATTAAAGACTGATTATTCAAGATTTAATCTTTTATCTTTAATCTTTAATCTTTTATCTTTAATCTTTAGTCTTTTATCTTTAATCTTTAGTCTTTAATCTTTAGAGCAGCGCCAGCCGTAGGCGATGATCACGAGAAAGCATATCAGCGGAAGCACAAACGAAAGGTTGACGGCAGGAAAACCGCCGATCTCTCCGCAATCGATGATCCTTGCCTGAAGCGGCGGAAGCACCGACCCTCCCAATATCGCCATGATCAGTCCGGCAGCTCCGAACTTGGCGTCATCCCCCATACCGTCAAGCGCAATGCCGTAGATAGTCGGGAACATCAGAGACATGCAGGCCGACACGCCAACGAGGCAATAAAGCCCCATGCGGTCCTGGAAAACGATAACACCTATAGTAAGGACAGTTGCGGCAACGGCAAGTATTGCCAGAAGTTTTCCGGCATTGACATAGCGCAGAAGATACGTGCAGACGAATCGGCTGCAGCAGAATATCGCCATGGCGATTATGTTGTATTGCTGCGAAAGTACCTCCGCGGCCTTCTCTCCCATGCCCTCAAGCATAAACACCCGGGTGCCGTACTGGATGATGAACGTCCAGCACATGATCTGCGCGCCAACATAGAAGAACTGGGCTATGACACCCTCCCGATAGCGTGCCTGCGAGAATATCCTCTTCAGAGTCGGAAAGAAGTCGATGGAATGTGACTTGTCGCCGTTTTTAGGCATTTTGACCACGGCTATTACGACAAACATCAGAACCACGACCAGTCCTATGAACACATACGGAGAGATAAGGGTCAGCAGGTCGGCATCACGCACCGCCTCGAATTCAGCATCCGAAAGACGTGCGCGCTCCTCCGTCTCAAGCGGATTTAGACGGGCCTGGATGAAGTTCATCGCAACCCACATGCCCATAAGCGAACCCACAGGATTAAACGACTGTGCCATGTTGAGGCGACGCGTGGCGGTCGACTCCGGGCCCATCGACAGTATATATGGGTTACAGCTTGTCTCCAGAAACGACAGACCGCACGTCAGGATGAAATACGCAATGAGGAAAGGATAGTAGCTTCCCGTAAGCATAGCCGGATAGAAGAGGAAGGCTCCGCATGCATACAGGCCGAGCCCAAGCAACACGCCGGCTTTGTATGAAAAGCGGCGTATGAAGATCGCGGCGGGAAATGCCATCGCGAAATATCCTCCATAGAACGCCACCTGCACCAGGGTGCCGTCGGTGACACTCATTCGGAAGATCTTCGAGAAAGCCTTCACCATAGGATTGGTGATGTCGTTGGCAAATCCCCAGAGGGCGAAGCAGCTCGTGATGAGAATGAAAGGTATCAGATAGCTGACTCCGTTAAGGCTAAGGAGAGAACCGCCGTTTCCGGCGGTTCCCTTTGTATTGTCTTTCATGGTTATTTATTCAAATATTAAATATTAAAGATTAAAGACTAAATTTTGAAGATTAATCTTTTAATTAATCTTTAATAGAATCCTGCTGACGTTGATGTCCTCGGATGAAATTTAATCTTTAGTAATTTATAATTATTATAATAACTGCTTAATCTTTTATATTTTATATTTTATATTTAATCTTTACTTATATATCGGTCCATAGGCCGCGCATGCGCGATAGTCAGCGCCTTCCTTGTCCATACCGAAAGCATTCCATGATGCGGGACGGAAGATCTTTTCTTCCTCCACATTGTGCATGCATACGGGTATGCGGAGTATGGATGCAAGAGTGATGAGGTCCTGACCTATATGGCCGTAAGAGATGGCTCCGTGATTGGCACCCCAGTTGTTCATCACCGAGTATACATCCTTGAACGCATCGCGGTCGGGACAAAGACGGGGTACAAACCATGTGGTAGGCCATGTCGGGTCTGTACGCATGTCAAGTGCTTTATTGATCTCAGGATCGACATCCGCTGTCCACCCTTCCGCTATCTGGAGTACAGGGCCAAGACCTTTCACAAGATTGAGACGCATCATAGTGACGGGCATTCCTCCCTTAGTGAGGAAGTTTGACGAGAAACCACCTCCGCGGAAATAGTCACGGTCGGCAGGATACCAGGTAGTGGCACCGAGGCAGTTCTCCATATCCTTCTCCGTCATATCCCAATGTGGTTTCATTACGGGCACTCCGTTGGCGTCGACAGCCTGACCGGTTCCGTCGAGTGTGGTGGCTCCGGAGTTGATGAGATGTATCATGCCTCCCGCTGCGCGCCCGGTGAGTTCCTTGCCGGTCACACGATAGACTGCCTCCGGACTCCAATACGTACGCACGTCGCTGAAGAACTGCGCACGATTGGTGAGCAGATGGCCGAAAAGCATGGCCACACCGTTGCAGGCGTCATTTTCAGTGGCAAGCACGAATGCCTCGCGTATTCCGTTCCAGTCAAACGAAGTGTTGAGCAACGCCTCGGTGAAGTCACCGTTGGGATAGAAGTCGGTCCATTGACGCTGGCCCTGGAATCCTCCGGCGATGGCATTATGCCCGAGAGCCTCTTCCTTGAAACCCATCTCCTTAAGTTTTGGATTTCCCTTAAGCAAGTCGCGGACGATAAGTGTCATCTTAACGACGAATTCCCAGTCGGCATCCTTCTGCTCGCGGGTTTTCTTCTTTTCCGGACGGTTCTTGAAGTCCTCCCCCTCACGTGGCTTACAGTATTTCTCAGTCCAGGCCATAGCCTTCTCATATTCTTCCTTGTCGTAGATTCCTTCCGTCATACGGCGTATGAGTTCGGTTGCGTCTACGGATTCGGTGCGCATACCGAGATATTCCTGGAAGAAGTCTGGATTGACTATGGAGCCGGCTATACCCATGGATACGGAGCCTATGGAAAGATAGGATCTGCCGCGCATAAGAGCCACGGCAAGAGCTGCACGTGCGAAACGAAGCAGTTTTTCCTGCACATCGGCAGGGATAGAGTTATCGTCGAGATCCTGCACGTTGTGACCGTAGATGCCGAATGCTGGAAGACCTTTCTGCGCGTGGGCGGCGAGCACCGCTGCGAGATATACCGCGCCGGGACGCTCTGTCCCGTTGAAGCCCCACACAGCCTTAGGCCAATGCGGATGCATGTCCATGGTCTCGGATCCATAACACCAGCAGCTGGTCACCGTGATTGTGGCGCCTACACCCTCGCGCTCAAACTTCTCCGCGCATGCCGCCGTCTCCGGAAAGCGTCCGATGGTGCCGTCGGCTATCACGCACTCTACAGGAGTGCCGTCAGGATAACGGAGATTTGATGATATAAGTTCTGCTACAGCTTTAGCGAGATTCATGGTCTTGTCTTCAAGACTTTCGCGCACGCCGCCCTGACGCGCGTCGATGGTGGGGCGTATGCCGATTTTAGGGTATTTTGACATGGAGTTGGTTAGTTGAAAAGTTTAATATTATGATTTGTTAGGTAATCGGTAAGAAAAAAGGCCTGCAGCGTCAAGACACTGCAGACCCCGGAAAAATATCTTAGTCGCGGTTGCCACCGAAAAGGCGCAGGATGTAGAGGAATAGGTTGATGAAGTCAAGATAGAGGTTCATCGCTCCCATGGTGGCGAGCTTGTCGGCAAGGGCCGGATCAAGATTCGCGGCAGAAAGCTGCTTCACCTGCTGGGTGTCCCAGGCCGTAAGACCCGTGAAGATAAGTACGCCCGCGATCGAGATGATGAAGCTCATTGTGCTGCTGTGAAGGAAAATGTTGACGAGCATCGCAATGATGAGTCCGAACAGCGCCATCATAAGGAATGATCCCATCTTTGTGAGGTCAGCCTTGGTGAAATAGCCGTAGACGGTCATCGCCCCGAAAGTTCCGGCAGTGATGAAGAATGTAGCCACTATGGCCGACATCTTATACACAAGGAATATTGCACTAAGCCATGTCCCCATCAACGCCGAGAAGACAAGGAAAAGCGTCAAAACCGTTCCGCTCGACATTTTCATCAGCCTTACGGGAAGGATGAAGGCCATGGCGAACATAGCGATGGGGATTCCCCATCTCATTATGACATTGCCGAACACGAAGTTTAGGGCAGCAGGGTTTGAAGCCACGCCGAGGGCGCAGAAAGCCGACACAAGGAGTCCGATAGTCATGCGGACATAGACACGCTTCATGACCGAGTTGGTCTGTGTCTTCACTGCAGACTGTCCGTAATAGGGAGGAGGAGTCTGCTGAGGGTTATTGTAATCTGGATACATTTCTTATATATTTAAATTCTTATAATTCTTATCAGTCCTATCTGGCCTATTAGGCTTATTGGCCCTATTGGCCCTAT
>JAIEBK010000089.1:14943-24870 GCA_029070945.1 Muribaculaceae bacterium | reverse complement strand
AAATCAGCACTTCGGTTTAATCGCGACGTCACATCCTCTCGGGCATCTCCATGCCGAGAAGGGCGACTCCGGTCTTAAGCGTACGCGCCACCACATAGCTCAGAAGAAGACGGAGCTGACGCACCGCCGGATCCTCTTCCTTCAGAATGCTGTAGTCATGATAGAAGCGGTTGTATTCCTTTGCGAGCTCGAAACAGTAGTTGGCGATCAGCGAAGGACTGTAGCTGCGTCCCGCCTCCTTCACAACTTCAGGAAAATCCGCGACTTTCTGAATCAGGTCGGACTCCACCTCGTTAGGGATAGCGGTCGGCATATAGAGAGGATCGAAATCATCCCCTGCCCTTCGGAGTACAGACTGTACACGCGCGTACGTATACTGAAGGAACGGACCTGTATTTCCGTTGAAGTCGATGGATTCCTTCGGATTGAAGAGCATGTTCTTGCGTGGGTCCACCTTCAGGAGGAAATATTTCAGCGCTCCCATGCCCACGATGCGGGCCACCTCAGCACGCTCATCCTCCGGCATGTCGGCGAAGCGTTCGGCGCCTGTCTCTGCGGCATCGGCTATCATCTTATCAATGAGGTCGTCGGCATCCACCACAGTGCCCTCACGGCTCTTCATCTTTCCTTCCGGAAGCTCTACCATGCCGTAGGAGAAATGCGTCAGATCCTTGCCCCACTTGAAGCCGAGCTTGTCAAGGAGCAGCGATAGCACCTGGAAATGATAGTTCTGCTCGTTACCGACTACATATATCATCTTGTCGATCGGATAGTCCTGATAGCGAAGCTTGGCTGTGCCTATGTCCTGGGTCATATAGACAGAAGTGCCGTCAGCACGGAGAAGCAGCTTGTGGTCAAGACCGTCGGGAGTCAGGTCGGCCCATACGGATCCATCCTCCTTGCGGTACATTATTCCCTCGTCAAGACCCTTAAGCACGAGATCCTTGCCCTGCAGATAGGTGTCGCTCTCATAATATATCTTGTCGAAGCCAACTCCCAGGCGCTTGTAGGTCTCGTCAAAGCCGGCATATACCCATTCGTTCATCATCTTCCAGAGATCGCGTGTCTCCTTGTCTCCGGCCTCCCACTTGCGGAGCATATCACGCGCCTCGAGCATAAGCGGCGATTTGGCCTTAGCCTCGTCTTCGCTCAGGCCCTCCTTCTCCATAAGATCCCTGACCTCTTCCTTGAAATGCTTGTCGAAGAGCACGTAGAAGTCACCTATAAGGTGATCGCCCTTCTTGCCGGTCGACTCCGGCGTAGCGCCTTCGCCCCATTTCTTCCATGCAAGCATAGACTTGCAGATGTGTATGCCTCGGTCATTGACAATGTTGGTCTTCACTACCTTGTGACCGTTGGCAGCGAGTATAAGCGAGAGAGAATAACCGAGAAGGTTGTTGCGCACATGCCCTAAGTGCAGCGGCTTGTTGGTGTTCGGGCTCGAGTATTCCACCATCACGAGATCTGAATCCTCGTCGGCATGACGTATGCCGAACTCCGCGTCTTCCGCAATGGTGTGGAGTGTCGTCAGCCAGAAGGTCGGATTGACTGAGAGATTGAGAAAACCCTTCACTACGTTGAACTTCTCTACTGCAGGAACATTCGCCACGAGCCACTCACCTATATCTGTGGCAGTAGCCTCGGGCGACTTATGCGAAGCCTTAAGAAAGGGGAACGCCATTATTGTGAGGTTGCCCTCAAATTCCTTTTTTGTCTGCTGCGGCTGTATCTTGTCAGCGGGAAAATCAAGGGCATATAGAGCCTTTACGGCATCGCTCACGCCCTGTGTGATTATCGATTCTATCTTCATTGCTTTGTATTGTCTGTTTCGTATGCAAATTTAACAATAAATACCGACATTAGCAAAAAAAACACCTGTCGAACTCACAGAAATCAGTCAGCCGTCAATAAAACTGTCCGGTTTTCTGCCTGTGAAAGCGCAGAAAACCGGACAGAATGTGTGAGTATCGGGAGATTCCGATTACTTGCCGAGGCCGTCGGCTGCCTTGAACTTAACCGACTTGCGGGCCGGAATCTGGATCTTCTCTTTTGTACGGGGGTTGATACCTTCACGCGCGGGCTTCTCCTGCACTGAGAAAGTGCCGAAACCGATGAGCTGCACCTTGTCTTCGTTTGCGAGAGCCTGTGCGATAGATTCGAGCACTGCGTCAAGAGCCTTCTTTGAGTCTACCTTGCTGAGACCGGCCTTGGCAGCGATTTCATTGACGAGATCTGTCCTGTTCATAATTTCTAATTTAGGGTTACTGTATGTTATAAGTATTTTCCATTGGTTTTCAGAACGCAAATATAGCGTTAAAAACATTAACCACAAACTTTTCAGAGAAAAAAAATTAAAAAAAACATAAAAAATAACGATTTTATCCCCAATAAGGCCCAAATACGGACTAAATTTGCTAAATTTGCACTATAAAAGAATAACGAAACCCAAAAGAAAAATAAATGTACGACGGACATTCCTCCGGAGGTTGGTGGCGTTCCATCCCTCCGGTGACAAAAAACCTTATAATAATCAATTTTATAGTCTGGCTCGCGGAAATCCTCGTGCCGGGATTCTCTAATACACTCGTAGACCGTCTCGGCCTTCATATGTTTGGCAGCTCGCTCTTCAATCCGGCACAGCTGCTGACGTATATGTTCATGCACGACCCTCACAGTCCGGCACATATATTGTTCAACATGTTCTCGCTATGGATGTTCGGACGGATTCTCGAACAGGTGTGGGGACCGAAACGCTTCCTTCTATTCTATATCGTATGTGGATTCGGAGCCGCATTGGTACAGGAAGGAGTCTGGGAACTTACATGGAAGTCTGACTACATATCCGCTATAGCAGCCCGCAACGGACTGACCACTGAACATATGGGCGCAATCGTGGATGCGGCCGTAAGGAGTGGAGATATGAAATGGATAGATGCCATCTCTGAATTTAAGTCTATGATGGTCACTATCGGAGCTTCCGGCGCTATCTACGGCATCCTTCTCGGTTTTGCGTTCACGTTCCCCGACATGCCTCTTTATTTCTTCTTCATCCCTGTGCCTATAAAGGCTAAATACATGGTGATAGGCTACGGAGTGATCGAGTTCTTCCTCGGTGTGAGCGGAAGCGTCAGCACAGTGGCTCATTTCGCACATCTCGGAGGCATGCTCTTCGGAATATTCATGCTTCTCTACTGGAAGAAGAAAGGGACACTGCACAGATATAATTGAGAATTAGGAATTGGAAATTGGGATTGAAGCTATGATGAATAAGTGGAAGAGATATTGCGATGGCAGCGCACTGCTGGCGTGGCTCACCGCCGGACTTGTTGCGATCTGGCTCGTAGTGACACTGCTGGCGCTTTTCGGCAGCCTGATGCATTTCTATGTCCCGGTAGCCGAATGGCTTACACTTCCCTCGGTTTTTTCCCTCTTTCTGACGCGTCCATGGACCATTGTGACTTATATGGCCGTACATTTCGATGTGCTCCATATGCTTTTCAATGTGCTCTGGCTATATTGGTTCGGCCGCATGATGCTCATGACCCTATCCGACCGCCAGCTTGCTGTCGCATTCATTGGAGGAGGAATCGCGGGAGGCATCGTCTTCCTTATTTCCGCCTCTCTTGGTTATGGATCCGGCTGGCTATGCGGATGCAGTTCAGCCGTGATAGCCGTGATGTGCGCTACAGCCCTGCGCATACCCGACCATCCCGTCAACCTTTTCATTATAGGTGAGGTAAAGCTCAAATGGGTAGCTGTAGCCTGCTGTGTACTGACATTTATCGGAGGAGGAGGCAATCAGGCCGCTCATATAGGGGGGCTTCTCTGGGGTGTGGTCTTCGGACTGATGTTAAGGCACGGCATGGATCCTGCTCGTTGGATTCCCTCTGCAGCACACCGGCGCACCGGCAGAGCCCCTAAAAGAAGCGCCGACCGCATGGTGCGCGTCATGAAAGACCGTCAGTCAGACATCAGGCGACTCGACGAGCTTCTTGACAAAATAAGACTGTCGGGCTATGGAAGCCTGTCGGCTAAGGAGAGGAAGGAACTCAACGAGATCTCAGCCCGCATAAAGAAGTAGAATGAGTCAGAGCCTATATTTCACCCCTTCAGACCATACCACAAAGTAAGCTTGCTAACTTAAAAAACCATCATTAAAGTGTTAATCGTATCACCACTCATACGCCTTGCGCTTAAAATAGCGTCAATAATTCTTTTTGTCATCACCTTAGCAGCGTCCTACGGTGGCAAAGTCAATCCGGATTACGTCACCTTTACTTCCGTCATGGTGTTGGCGTTGCCTTATCTTGCCATAGCTACCCTGCTGACAGGAATAGCATGGCTCCTATCAAAGCGCATTATAATGGCGGCCTTGGCCGGATTGACCCTTTTCGCAGGATGGAGCACGCTGAAAGACGTCACACCCGTCTCTTTCCCCAAAACGCCACAAGACGAGGCACGAACATTCACGGTCATGACCTTCAATTGCCTGCATCTTGCCGACACAACAAAAAGCGATGCTCCTGGCAACCGCGCTATAAAGTTTCTCATAGAGTGCGGAGCCGACATAATATGTCTGCAGGAACTCGTCAATTTCGAAGAACCGAAAGAAATCCACCACTGGAGCCGGGAAATAATCGACTCCCTGTATGCGGCATATCCGTATAGGGCCGGTGCATCACAAGAGGGAGGAATTGACCTTAAAGTGCTGTCGAAGTTTCCGGTGGAGGAGGTGCCCGTCACGTCGTCCGACCCGGATGATGAGGCGTATTGGCATGACAGACGCCTATGGGCCCTCTTTAAGGTCGACATCGACGGATATAGTCTGCCGTTGCTCAACTTCCACATGAATTCCTATAATCTTACAGACACCGAACGTGAGGTCGTCACAGACATAAAAGGCGTACGCACTGCAAATAAAAGCTATCAGGAATTCCGCTATGAGATATTTCCCAAGCTCGGAGAAGCCTTCCGCACTCGCTCGCAAAACGTGAAGGAAATGATTGCCACCACCGCCGGCATCAATACCATGATAGCCTGCGGCGACTTCAACGATGTCCCCGGAAGCTGGAGTTATGGCCTCATGCGTAAGGCCGGATTTCATGACGCTTATGCAGAGACAAGCTTCGGACCGAGAAATACCTTCAACCAGTTTCTTTTCCTGTTTCATATTGACCAGATATTCTATAAAGGCGACCGTCTGAAAGCCATAAAGACAAAACGGCACCGAATAAACACATCTGACCACTACCCCGTAGAGGCAACTTTCGAGATTTTACCTTGATTTTTTTACATACAGCAGAAAGATACAGCCACACCCACTATAAATAATTATATAACAATATTATATCATTAGGTCTCACACATTATCAAAGGTCTCTGAGAACTCTATTTTAACTTAACAAATGTTAAAATTCAATTTTTTTCATATTTTCAGTGACCCTTTTTACTGATATAGGCGTTGTAAAGGTACAATTTCACTGATGCGGTAACTCCTTCATTGAAGCTGTAACCCACAAACAAATCTATCTTAATTAATAACTTAAAAAAAACGCACAACTATGAAAAAAACATTACTCGCCGTAGCAGTCCTCGCAGCAGGAGCGGCAACCATGACAGCTCAGGAATCTCTTCAGAAACCCGGTTTCTTCAGCAACATGTCAATCGGTGTCCAGGGTGGCGCCACAACTCCTCTCTACCACGGCTCCAAGTTCTTCAAGGACATGCGTGGTGCAGCAGGCCTCGAAATACGCAAGCAGATCACACCCGCATTCGCCCTCGGCGTTGAAGGTGATGCAGCAGTCAATACTTCCAATTGGAAAGGTCAGACACACTCCACTACAGCATTCGATGCAAGCTACGTAGGCACATTCGGAGCAGTCAACCTCTTCAAGCTCTTCCAGCCTTATGGAACCCAGAACGTATTCGACATCGAGGCTGTGGCCGGCGCAGGATGGGGTCACAACTACCAGAATGGCGATTATAAAGACCACAACTTCTTCGCTACAAAGGCCGGTTTGAACTTCAACTTTAACGTAAGCGACGCTGTGACACTCTCAATTCGTCCGAGCGTACTCTGGGATATGAGTGACGCAGGCGTTAAGCAGACTTCCGCAGCATACAACGCTGAAAAAGCCACTTTCAATATCGCCGCAGGCGTATCTGTAAAACTTGGCGACGGATTTAAGTATACCGTTCCTAACTATAATCTCGATGAGATCGCGGCTCTTAATGAGAAGGTCACCAACCTCCGTGCTGATCTTGCAGCAGCAGGCGACGCCCTCAATGCAAGCAACAACCAGAATATGGCTCTCGTTTCTGAAATCCAGAAGCTTAAAAACCAGAAGCCTGTCGTAGTTAAGGAGACTCAGGACTTCCTCAGCACCGTAAGATACGTGAACTTCGCTATCGGTCGCTACAATGTTCCTGCCGACCAGCTTCCTAACGTAGCAGCTGTGGCTTCCTATCTTAAGAACCACCCGCAGGCTACCGTAAGCATCAAGGGATACGCTTCTCAGGACGGTCCCGCAGAAGTCAACGAGCGTCTCGCCAACCAGCGTGCTGAATCTGTCAAGAACATGCTCGTAAGCAAATATGGAATTCCTGCCGACCGCATCAAGGCTGAAGGCATGGGTATCGGCCACATGTTCGAGGAAGAAAGCTGGAACCGAGTTGCAATCTGCACACTTGACAACGACGTCCCCGTATCAACTGAAACTACCGTTAGAAAATAAAATAACTTTAGGTTAGTGACTGTCGCAAAAGCGGCAGAAACGGATGCCCCGCCTTTCGCGGGGCATCTTTTTATCGTCATTTTATCCGTAAAAATTTGGTGGCACGCAAAAATTTGATTAACTTTGCATTCGGAATGCCACATCGGCCTCCTGATGCAGGAATGGTGGAATGGTAGACACGGGGGACTTAAAATCCCCTGGCCGTTGAGGCTGTGTGGGTTCGAGTCCCATTTCCTGTACCAAACAGACACTCTGGAATATTCCGGAGTGCCTGTTTTCTTATATGACACCTGCTCAGTCCATCTTCTTCCTGATATTTAATCCCTACCCCGTATCTTCAATCACTGACAGTACCCCCCCCTCACTGCACGAATCAGGCAGTGTGTTAACTTTGTTTAACAATCCGCTGTTCAAATCAGGCAGTCATTCCGGTTAATTTTGTGATAAAGAAAACCGACGGCATCGTCTCGGCAATGCCCGCAAAAACATACCGGATATGAACAGTACATATTACACTTCAAGCTCCTCCGTAGCTCCCATCTACACACCTCGTACGATACGTCGCATCCCCGTAGGACGTGCGGATTCACTTATGAGCTATGGCGACCGCATGTCGGTACGTGTGATGATGGCCGACCGACACACCATGCAGTATGAGACTACAAAAGCCGCCGACATGACCGACCTCATAGGCGATCTTCGCCGGCGTGCCAAAGGGATGCGCGGACTCGCGGTAGTATACGTACGTAATCACGACCGTGGATGGACACGTGAACGCCGCATCATGCTCTATCCACAGAGAAAAAATACACCCGCACAGCGTCCGGAGGCCGTGCAGGTGCCGATGTTCTTCCCATGGGAGATCTAAGATCTAAGGGTTATAAAGATCCTTATTGTAGAAATCAAGTATCTCGTAGGTAGCCTTAAGAAGCTGCGCGCCCTTGCCGGATGGGTTTAGTTTCTGTGCGGCCAGATAGTCACCTATGGCCTCACTGCGCATTCCGAGTGCCCAGTAAAGGCGTCCTCGAGCTATCAGAGCCTCCTCGTCACCGCTGTCTGACGCTATGCGCGCGTCAAGATCACGCAGCTTTGCGGCGGTCTCTTCCGATATATTTTCTTTTTCCATATTCCATTCAGTCAAACGCACACCTGCTCGACTTCACGCTATGATGCGTGAACAGAGAGGCGAGCGGGTCAAATTTATCAGGATTTTCACTCGTAAGGAATTCCACACGTCCGTTCCTGACAAGTCTCGCCTCCATCTCAGGATGCCTCCTAAGGTAATCCTTCAGTGATTCCGCCACCAGCTGGCCCTGCTCGAGGATCCTTATACCCTGGGGAGCAAAGCGACGTATCTTATCTGCAAGAAGGGGATAGTGGGTGCATCCCAGCACAAAAGTATCGATCCTCGGATCCTTGGCCATCAGGGCATCTATGTATTTCTTCACGAAATAGTCGGCTCCATCGCCGTCATACTCGGAATTCTCCACGATAGGCACCCATAGCGGACATGCCTGCTGAGACACCTCCATATCCGGGAAAAGCTTCTTCACCTCTATCACATACGACTCGCTGGCCACAGTGCCGGGAGTTCCCAGCACGCCTATATGGCCGGTCTTCGACACCTTGTCGAGGATCTCTACCGTAGGGCGTATCACGCCCAGTACCCTTCGGGTAGGGTCTATGGATGGAAGATCGTTCTGCTGTATACTGCGGAGAGCCTTGGCCGAGGCCGTATTGCATGCCAGAATGACGAGCGGACATCCGCGCGCGAAAAGCTCCCTTACGGCCTCGAGCGTATAGCGGTAGATCACCTCGAAGCTTCTCGATCCATACGGGGCGCGGGCATTGTCGCCTAAATATAGGTAGTCATATTCAGGAAGTGTCTTCCGCAGTTCACGCAGGATGGTGAGACCTCCATAGCCTGAGTCGAAGACTCCTATAGGTCCTAACGAAATGGCGGAAGCCTTAGCCTCCGCCATTCCATATTCGTTTGATTCATTCATAGTGTCGGATTCAACACATGTATGAAATACATGATTATTTCACACCGAGCTTTGCCTTTACAGTATCCGTGATATCCTCTACCGGAGCTGCGTGATAAAGGGTAAGCTGGGGCGCGAACATCTGTATGAGGGAGAAATTACCCTCGCGGCCTACGCTTTCGATAGCCTGGGCGATCTTCTGCTGGATCGGGCCGTAAAGGTCGTTCTGCATATTCTGGAGATCATCCATGGCGGTCTTCTCAAACTGCTGGATCTTCTGCTGATAATCGCTCAGCTCGCGGGTCTTGCGTTCCTTGATGGCGGGAAGTTCATTTTCAGCCATTTTCTGATACTCCTCCACGAGTCGGTTCATTTCTTCGCCGAGTTTCTTGTATTCCGCGTCATATTTGTCGCTCACTTCCTTGAGCTGGTTGTTTGCAGCGGCAGTCTCAGGCATTGCCTGGAAGATTGCATCGAAGTTTACAAGTCCGATCTTGAGTGTCTGAGCGGACAGAAGCATCGGGCAGATAAGCGCGATTGCCAAAAGTACTTTCTTGATCATTTCTTTTTTGTTTGATTTTATGTGTTATTGTTTATTTTCTTTATTTTGAATATCCGAGCTTAGCGAGAACGTCGTTGCTGACGTCGATCTTCGGCGAAGCGAAGACGATGCTCTGCGATGAGGCGCGGTCGAAGATCACCTGATATCCTTTCTCCTCGCATACCGCCTTGACGGCATTGTAGACATCCTCCTGGATCGGCTTCATAAGGCTCTGGCGCTTCTTGAAGAGCTCCCCTTCCGGACCAAAGTATTTGTATCGGAGGTCAGTCACTTCCTTTTCCTTGGCTACAAGTTCTTCCTCGCGCGATTTCTTCTGATCGTCGGTCAGGAAGATCATCTCGGCCTGATAGTTCTTATACATTGTCTCGGCCTCTTTTGAGAGCTCGGTTACCTCACGCTCCCATCGCTGGGATACCTGATTAAGCTGCTCGTTAGCCATCTCGTAGCTCGGCACATTACGGAGTATGTAGTCCATATCCACAAGGGCGAACTTCTGCGCGTAGGCTCCTATGGATGCTAAAAGCATCACCGCCAGCGATATGATAAGTTTCTTCATGTTATTCCTATTTTAAAAGTTATTACTACCTTAAAGACAATTCCACGCCCCTAAAGTTTAAATCCCCTATCCATCAGTCTTAACCCTTAA
>JAIEBK010000089.1:9258-14843 GCA_029070945.1 Muribaculaceae bacterium | reverse complement strand
TAAAAGTTATTACTACCTTAAAGACAATTCCACGCCCCTAAAGTTTAAATCCCCTATCCATCAGTCTTAACCCTTAACTCTTAATCCTTAACTCTTAACCCTTAACTCTTAATTAAAACTCCTGTCCGAGCACGAAGTGCAGGTTGCCGCCGCCGCGTCTGCCCCATACCTTGTCGAAACCGTAGCCCCAGTCTATTCCGAGGAAACCAAGCATCGAGAGATAGAGTCTGATACCTACACCGGCTGAGCGCTTAAGGTTGAACGGCGCAAACTGATTTATATCGGTCCATGCGTTGCCCGCCTCCGCGAATGCAAGGGCGAAGATCGTGGTGTTAGGCTGCAGCATAAAGGGGAAACGAAGCTCGAATGTGAACTTCGAGTATGCATAGGCTTCATAGAAGTTGGGGGTGAACTGTCCGTTTTCATAACCACGCATCGAGACTGTCTCTGTAGCGTAGGTATAGCTGCCCGTCATACCGTCGCCACCGAAATAGAATGTCTCGAACGGAGACTTCACATACTTATTGTATGATCCAAGGAGCGCGAAGTCGGCCTTGGTCATCATAACGAGGGTCCAGTTGCCGTCCGGGTCAGTGAGCGGAGTGAAGGTCTTGGCCTGGAACTTAAGCTTCCAGTATTCGATCCACTTATAAAGCTCAGCCTGCGCCTTGGCGTCATACTTCGCAGCCTCGTCGGCAAGCTTTCTCCAGTCGTGTCCCTTACGGAATTTTGTCCATGGAGGCGTCATCTGAAGCGAGAGCATGAAGCTTGAGCCTGAACGCGGATAGATCGGCTGGTCGGTGGTGTTACGGCTCAGTGTCAGGCCGAGCACGATCGAGTTTGACGAACCCGTCTGCATGAAGCGGAGATATTCCCAGTTCTTCAGATAATACCAGCGGTAGGCCAGCGAAACCTGGAACTGGAACATATCGTCGGGCCACGTCATACGCGTACCATAGGCCGCCGATACGCCGGCGAGCTGAAGCACCTTGTTAGGGTCATATGCGTTTTGGTAAAGATACTGGCTGTTGCCATATCCGTAACTTCCGGTGGCATATGGATAATATGAATATGCATTCATCCAGTTCTGGTTGTAGAAACGGCTGTTGACACCCGTAGAGCGGCTGTAGTCTACCGAGAAAGAGAACGAGTTCGGACGCTTACCCCCGAGCCAGGGATCGAAGAAGCTTATGTTGTAGCTCTGATAATACTTGGCGTTGGTCTGTGCCGAGATCGAGAATGTCTGGCCGTCGCCACGCGGTATTATACCGCGGTAGCTCTGAGGATTGAAGAGGTTCTTGATCGAGAAGTTGGAGAATGACAGCGCCACCTGTCCGGTGACACCCGTCTGGCCCCAGCCGAGCGATAGCTGCACCTTGTCGTTGGCCTTTTGCTCGAGATCGAAGACGATGTCTACAGTGCCGTCCGCGTCGTTGGTGATAGGGTTCACACCCATGGTCTCAGGATCGAAATGGCCGGAAGCCGCTATCTCACGGGCTGAATTCATCAGCGCGCGTTTCGAGAAAAGGTCGCCCGGCTTGACACGGAGTTCACGGCGTATCACCTTCTCGTAAAGCTGGTCATTGCCGTTGATCACAACCTTGTTGATCTTCGCGGGCTGTCCTTCATAGATGCGCATAAGCAGAGAGATACTGTCTCCCTCCACCTGCTGCTCGATAGGAACGAGATTGAAGAAGAGATAGCCGTTGTCGAGATATAGGTTGCCCACAGCATCATCGTCTTCTGAGGTTCGCTTGTTGAGGCGTTTCTGGTTGTATATATCTCCGGGATACATACCGAGCACCTGATTAAGGAAGTCAGATGAGTATATGGTGTTGCCCACCCAGTTTATATCCTTGATATAGTAGCGGTCTCCCTCATCGACGGTAAGATATATGTCTACCTCCTTGTCATCGTATTTCACTATGGAGTCGCTGAGGATCTCGGCGTCACGGTAGCCAAGCTCATTGTATTTCTCAATGATACGGATTTTGTCATCGGCATAGTCGGTGTCTACGAATTTCTTCTGCTTGAAGAGGTTGAGGATGTCATGGTTCTCATTGGTCTTCTTCATAGCGTTCTTCACCTTGCGGTCGGAAAGCACCTTGTTGCCGTTGATATAGATCTTATGCACCTTCACTTTGTTCTGGCGGTCTACGTTGACTGTGAGGTAATCATAGTTCTCCTGAGAGAGGTCGGGTTGCTGCGACGATGTCACGACAACGTTCTTGAAACCCTTGTCGGAATAATATTGCTTTACGACCTGCACAATACGCGCCACGATATTGGGCGTTAGCTGCTGACCCTTCTCCACACCAAGGCGCTCGAGAAGGTCTTTCTTCTCGCCACCCTTCACACCTGTAAACCGGAGCTCGGACATCCTCGGCTGCTGCTTGAGCGAGATCTCAAGCCAGGCCTTGTCGCCGACCGTCTTCTCAAGATTGATCTCTACCTTGGAGTATAGGCCCTGGCGATAGAAACGTTTCACTGCCGTGGAGATCGCCTCTCCCGGAATCTCTACGCGCTCGCCCACCGAAAGGCCGGAATAGCCGATGATCACGTAGTCTTCCACATCAGGCACACCCGTCACTTTTATACCCGCTATCTCATATGTCTTGGGAATCGGGCTGTAGATGATGTCGGGAGAATATATGGTGTCGTTGGCAGGCGTCTGTGCAAGTGCCGGCGTCATCGCAGCGAATGCGGCTACTGCAAGAATGATCCGTCTTAGAGTTCTGGTCAAAGTCATATCTTTGTTGTCAAGTTGTCTGTGTTGTCGATTTTAATTTATAAGACTTATACGATTTACAAATCTTATAATCAATGAGCCACCTGCTCCGATGTCTTTCCGAACCGGCGCTCCCTCTGCTGGAAATCCACAAGAGCCTTTGCATATTCCTTCTTATCGAAATCAGGCCAGAGGGTAGGAGTAAAATAAAGTTCACTGTAGGCTATCTGCCAGAGAAGATAGTTGCTGATGCGCTCTTCGCCTCCTGTGCGGATTAGAAGATCCGGGTCAGGCATGCCGGCTGTAGCGAGATGGTCGGCGAATACCGTCTCGTCTATATCGTCGGGGTTCAGCTTCCCTTCGGCTGCCTCGCGCGCTATCTTCCGGGCGGCGTCGGCAATCTCCCATCTTGATGAATAGCTTATGCATATGTTGAGCTGAAGCCCCGTGCAGTGCGCCGTCTTATCACGGGAGTCGTAAAGCTCGGCTCTCGGACCTTCCGGCACCCTTTCGATATCGCCAAGAAGATTGATCCTGACATTGTTCTGAAGAAGTTCCGGAAGTTCTCTCGCTATCGCCCAGCCTATTATGGTCATAAGCGTATCTACCTCCTCCTTCGGTCTGTTCCAGTTTTCAGTACTGAATGCATATAGCGTCAGATATTCGATGCCAAGGTCGGATGAGAGTGCGGTGACGTTATGCACGCTCGTGATGCCTTCATAATGGCCGTCGCTCCGCACCTTATGGCGGTTCTTGGCCCAGCGTCCGTTGCCGTCCATGATCATGGCCACATGCCGCGGTATGCGCGTCATGTCAAGTCTGCCCAATATGTCTTCAAGTGTTTCCATTTCAGGATTCATTGTTATTCTTTATAATTGCATGTGGCGCACCGCTTGGAGAATTCATAGCTGAGCGTCACGGAGAGGGTTGAATACCAGTCGGTATTTTTTGCGAACCCCGACTTTATAGCGTGAGGATCCGAGAGGTTATTGCCGTCGAGCCGGTCGGAGAATACCTTCTTCATCAGGAATTCAAGGCCGAGATTAAGCCTCTCGTTGATCTTGTATTTTGCTCCTATCCCCAGCGGAAGCGTAAACGCCACTCCGGTATATCCGTCTGTAGTCCACACGGTAGCCCCGACTCCTCCCGTGATGTAAGGACTCCATCTCTTAAGCCTCCGGTATTTCTCGCCCAGTCCGTAGTTGAAGAAATTGAATTCAAACATCTCGCTGAGCTCGAAAAACGTAGTCGAAAACTTGAATTGGGCCGCCTCCGGCAGGACATCGGTCATATCTTCCGTATTTCCCGAGAGTGTACCGGCATAGAATCCGGTCTTGAAAGCGATCCTCGGACTCCGCAGATAGCGGAATAGAAGCATGCCGTCCACTCCGGGGTGGCTCCAGAGACTTGATGTGTTGGCATCGCCCAGATATCCGGTCATACCGATACCGCCACCGGCGTCAAACCGATAGTCTTCCTGTCCGGATGCCGCAACGGGCATCCCGAGACATAATGCGGCAAGCAATATGAGCGTCAGCGGCTTCATTTTTTAAGCTTAGAACTGCGGAATAAATGTAAGACGATTGAGAGCACCTCGCCAAATCTCATTATTGAGGACTCCCTGATCGTTTATGCCTCCGAATATATATATATACGGACAATCCCAATACACCTCATAGTCCTCCACCTCGTATTTCACACGGGCCATTCCCGGCAAAGCGCTGCTTCTTGAGGGGGTCCAGTTGTCTTTTAGTGAAGCATTCTTCGGCCATTCCACCATGATTCCGTCGAGTTCGCTTAGTCCGGGAAAAAATGCAGGAAGCTGCATCAGCTTGTCGGCGGCATACCAGTTTACACCGTTGTCATATGAGACATAGATCGTACGATTGCTCTTGCCGTCTGAACGACGGCCTCCTATCAGCATCCATACGGAAAATTCCTTCTGCACAAGCGATGACGTTGTCTTGCGGTATACATAGTATGGCACAAGGGTGGCGCCGGCCACCGGTGGAGTCATTCCATCCGACAGCACTGCCCAATGGTCACCGTCAAAGCCCCATGTCTTCTCGGTATATGTTCCGTCAGCAAGGCAGCCACCTACCATAAAGCCGATAGGAAGCGTGGTCCAGCGGTTGCTGAACTGTACGAAGTCTGTATATCCGCCGACCGGGAAGTCACGGCTTACAGGAGTCTCGGCATATCCAGCGTCGGCAGGCCAGCATGTGTGCAGGAGCACCCCACCCTCTTTACGCATACCGAGCATCGCATCTCCATAGGCACCAATGATATTAGTCCATGTGACGCCTTTATTGTCCCATGCGATCCCGTCGGCTGAAGAGTGCAGGACTCCCGCGCTGTCAAGTATATAAAGGCTCTCGGCAGTAGCGTTGAGCGTCCTTACATCCGGGTCGAAATCAAAATCTGGAATATACTTTTCCCATTCTCCGGCGATAAGATCGGTTGCCTTTGCTATTGTGTAGCTGTCGTCTGCTTCCTTTATCAGAGATAACGATTTTCCCTTATACGCCACAGTCTTCTGCTGCTTCGGTGATTGATCGAGACGTGACGGCATCTGAGCGACTGCGAGGTGATCCCACACAAGTGAGTCAGGCTCCACCTTGTGTACGTTGACCTTGATGTCGTAGGATCTGGTCGTGGTCTTGTCTTCCGCGGTTATTTTAAGCACCACTTTTCCAGAGAAATCGATGGAGTCTGAGGGATTCTTCTTGTAGTCCTTCTCTCCCGTGTACTTACCGCCGCTTTGAATGAGGGTGACTTCGGAAGCCGACGTAACATAACCGATTACCGGTACAAGTTTCGTGACATCCGTACCCACAGGAAGGGAATCGGCGTTGAA
>JAIEBK010000089.1:0-9158 GCA_029070945.1 Muribaculaceae bacterium | reverse complement strand
GAAGCCGACGTAACATAACCGATTACCGGTACAAGTTTCGTGACATCCGTACCCACAGGAAGGGAATCGGCGTTGAATATGACACCGCGGTTAAGGTCGATGGAGAAAAAGACGGAATCAAGCTTCACGTTTGAGCCTTTCTTTGATTTAAGGCTGAATTTGGTTACTGCCACAGAAGATCCCGGCATATATATTTCTTCCTCAGTTTCCGTCTTCTTATTGCACGACGACAACGTGCCAATAAGCATCGCAAGCAATGCAGACAGCACTAAACCTCTTAATAATGAGTTCTTTAAATTCACAAGCATATATTTTTATCGCAAATGCGTGTAGTTTCAACTTGCAAAATTAACATTATTTGCCAAATAAACGCTAATCATCGGGCAACTTTTTTCAGCATATACCCTCGAATCTATCGTTTTTAACAACTTTTAAGTCCGGACACACCCATACATGCATTCTGAACGTCCCCCCGCAAGCCATCGCTCATTTGCGTATTTCCGGGATTTTCCTTATTTTTGCAAAAAACATAAAGCAATGCAAACCGAAGAAAAATATATGCGTCGCGCGCTCCAGCTCGCCCGACTCGGTGAAGGGCTCGTCTCTCCCAATCCGATGGTGGGAGCGGTGATAGTCTCGGAAGACGGAAGAATAATCGGAGAGGGATATCATCACAGATATGGAGGCCCGCACGCCGAAGTCTGTGCCATACGCTCGGTAAAGGATGCCGACCGACATCTTTTATCTGATTCCACCATTTATGTCACACTCGAGCCCTGTTCCCACTACGGAAAGACACCCCCTTGCGCAAAACTCATCATTGACACAGGAATACCACGGGTCGTGGTGGGGAGCGCAGATCCTTTCAAGGAAGTCAGCGGCCGGGGAATCCGTATGCTGCGCGAGGCCGGGGTGGAAGTCGTGGAAGACGTGTTGCGGGAAGAATGCGACGCGCTGAATGTCAGGTTTCTTACAGCCCACAGGCTCGGACGCCCGTGGATACAGCTTAAATGGGCGCAGAGCGCCGACGGATTCATGGCCGGAATAGGCGACGACGGTACACCTTATCCGGTAAAGTTCTCGACTCCGGTCTCTTCAGTCTGGATGCATCGCCGACGCTCGATGGTAGACGCTATAATGGTAGGAAAGAATACCCTCGAAATAGACAGGCCGCGCCTCGACTGCCGTTACTGGCCAGGAAGAGCGCCACGCCGTGTCACTCCCAGACATGATCTTGAGGAGCAGATGCGGGAACTCTACCGGGAAGGTGTGACATCTCTTATGGTAGAGGGAGGCCCGACCCTGCTTCAGAGCTTCATCGACCTCGGCCTCTACGACGACCTGAAGATAGAAACGTCCGAAAAGAAACTGCAAACCGGCCTCCCCGCCCCCAAGATCAATAATACCTAAGGATAATTCCGGGAACAGTTACGACATCACCTTAGCCAGGAGCTGGGATTCTGCTTCTCTCGGCCTTTCCAGACCTCGAAGTGTACGGAACCGTGGCGCGGATCATCGGGATCGCTGCCTGCGGTGCCGAGCGAATGACCACTGCCTACCTGTGTGCCTACAGTGACATTGGTGGAGGCGAGGTTACCATAGACAGTATAGTATTCCCCATGATTGACTATGACGACAGTGCCGTAACCGGCTACCTTATATACGCCTGACACCTTACCGCTACATACCGACTTTACAGTGGCGCCTGTCGCCACCTCCGCGTCTATACCCGGGTTGTCATATTCAATTTCAGGCATCTCCGGCATGGCATGCCGCCCGAAAGGATTGGTTATACGCCAGCCGCCATCTACAGGACGGGGCAGATTTCCGCGCATACTCGCAAAGTTGACATTACCGGCAGATGCCACGGGATCACTGACTTTTACAGTTTCCCTGACCTCTACTTTATTCTTCAGGCGACGGTCACCCCTCTTACGGGCCGTTCTCTCGCCGTTCTTTAACTTCTTCTTATCAAGTTTTTCCTGCTCCTTACGTGCCTTCTCGTCTGCCTTGGCTTTAGCTTCGGCAAACTTACGGTCAGCCTTCTCCTTATCTTCCTGAGCTTTCTTATAAGCTTTTGCATTCTCGGCAGCGCTCTTTTCCGCCGCTTTCTCTGCCGCGGTCCTCTCGGCCAACTCTTTTTCAGCGGCAGCTTTTTCCCTCGCTATGCGCTCGGCCTCTGCCTTCGCTTTTCTTTCAGCCTCAGCCTTCTCACGCGCCCTGCGTTCTGCTTCCGCTTTCGCCTGCTCGGCTGCTATAAGCGATGATATGGTCTCTTTCAGCCTGTTGGCCTCTTTCTGCTTGGACACTAAATGCTGTTGAAGCGCATCGCCGTTATGTCGGAGTGTTGCGACGAGCTGACTCTGTTTGCGATGGTTGGCCTCAAGCTGTTCCTGCGATCTCGTCAGCTCTCCCAAAGTAAGGGTCTGGGCATCCTTTGCTCTGGCAAGACTTTCACGCTCCTTCCCAAGCTGCGTTATCTTATTGCCTATATCCGAACTCTTACGCTCCTTCCATGCCGAGAACTGACGCATATAGCGTATACGGCGCATTGCCTGGTTGAAGTTCTCCGACGCAAAGATAAAGGCGAGTGTCGACTGGTTTCTCTTTGTAAGCCTCATCTTCTTCACCGCCTTGAGGTATTCCGCGCGCATGAGTTTGAGTTCTTTTTCATTTTTCGATATCTCGTCCCCGAGTCTGGAGATATCGTTGTTCAGAGCCGTCACTTTCTTCTGCAATCCAAGCACCTGAGCCTTTCCGGCAGTAATTTCCGACGACAGTCTGTTGAGATCCGAGAGACCTGTCTTTATCTCCTGATCGTTAAGACGCAGTTTCTCTTTAGTCTGCTGAATGTCGCGCTGGGCCGCTTCCTGCATGCGTCTGGCCTCTTCAGAAGATTTAGGAGCGGCAGTCTGTCCGGATGTAGATTTCTTTCCCGTGCTCTTAGCGGCCCGGCGTCTATTCTGAGTAGAGCCTGACTTTCCCTGCGACGTCTGTTTCTTTACAGCCGATGATTTCTTACGGCTCTGTGTGCCGCTGCTACCGCCGGAAGCATTCTTCTTATTGGACGATGACTTTTTCTGAGCACCCGTAGAGTTACCCTTTTTCTTCTTAGCCGAAGAGGTCCTGGTCTGTGCCGACACAGTCCCTGTTCCATCGGAAATCGGTATGCCTGCGATAAGCACCGTGACCATCAAGGCCGACAGTAATCTTCTACAATATCTTCCAAAAGAAAAACGCTCCATCGATAATTATTCATTTATCTTATGTTAAAACTTCATCAGCTGCTTGAAGTCAACCTTACGGTATTTAGACCCTATCACGGTAAAATCGAGCGGTGTCGGCGCATAGTCCGGATAGGAAAGCTGTACTTCTCCTCCCATCTTCTTCTTGGGAGACAGTTCTATTTCCAGGCCGAGTGTCCATCCCTTATCTCCGTAAGAATATTTCGTCTCTATCACGACTCCGGTCTGCCTGAGCATAAGCACGAACGATCTCAGCTGCCAATAAGCCGAATCCATTACAAAACCATATTCGGTTCCCGGCGTCTGAAGAACAGCCGAAGGATATATGAGTACCTCCGGAGCAGGAAGGGCTATCCATTGCGACATCACGGCATTCTCGGATGTGAGCCGTCCGTGACCGGGAAAAGCCACCTGTCCCAGAAGAATATCCTGAAGATCGCAAAGATAGGCTTTCGGATCTACGTCAAGACCGCCAAACGATTGGACATTGTAGCATCGCGTATGCTTATTGATGAATGTGATGGAATCCTGATTCGCCTCTAACCTCGCCACTTCGCCTAAGAATGGCGCGCGGGCGGAAAGGATCAACGACTCGCCCCGTTTCATGTATATCTTTACGCTGACCGACATAGGAAGTCCGTCAAACGAAAGTTTTCCCTGCATCGACAGGTCGGTCCAGTCAGAATCATAATTTGACATGATGCTGTCGGCAGCCACCGCTATCTCCTCTACAGTCATCAACCGAGATACATCGGACGCCGTAGCCGATACATCTTCCCCGCCAATGACCGTTGGGGCATCTCCCGGCTCGCATATCGCTATGGAATCCGGCACCACCTGGCTATACGCCCCAATTCCTGTCAGCAAGCATACTGCAATGATCATCAATATCCTTATAGCCTTCATCTCAATGGTTTACCGTTAATCATTAATCGTTAGTCATTAATCGTTTAGTTTTAACCTTCCGCTCTATCTCCTTATTGCCTTTGTCGAGATCAAGAGCCTTTTTCCAGCTTTCAAGCGCCTTGTCTTTCTGTCCGCATACATACTGGATGTCGCCCAAATGATCCCAGTATTCACCGGAAGACTCGGCATCCGGCGTTATGTTCTCCATAGCCTTCTCCTGCAGCAGAAGCGCATCGGCATATTCTCCTTTCAGATAGAGTATCCAGGCGAGAGTGTCAAGATATGTCGGATTTTCGGGCTGCTCTCCTACTGCCTTACGGCTAAGCCGTTCGGCCTTTTCAAGATCACCTCCGCCGATAGCTAAATAATAGGCATAGTTATTGAGCGCCACAACGCTTTCAGGATTGAGAGCAAGCACCACATCATACTCCTTGGTGCTCCGCTCCAGATCGCCGGTCTTGAAACTTCCGTCTCCCACCATCTGGAATATATCGGCCACCTTCATCAGCGATTCATAGGAAAGACGCCCTGCTTTCTGAAGCATCGTCTGCGCGTCATCGGTCAGCGACGCCCCGGGCAGCTCCATATCGAGCAACTTCTGATAGGCGTCTCTCGCCTTATCGTAATCTTCGGAAAGCGAAGAGGCTGTGGCATAGACAAGCAACAGTCCTCTCGGAGTCTCCGGAAGCTTCTCCATAGCTTTCTCGCATACCGATACAGCCTCGGCATATCTGTCGTCAGCGAAATTGAAATGAGCGAGACGTGTCCAGTAGTCCGGATTCTCGGGTTCGAGGTCGGTGGCATAGGCCATAAGTTCCCTTGCCCTCGCGTAGTCGCCGATGGTGGCAGAATATTGCGCTCCGAGATCGAGCACTTTCGGCTCATGCGGATACTGACGTAAAAGTCCGTCGAATAGCCTTGCGCCTCGGCGCGAGTCGGCTGTAGTATCGGAAATTATATTCTGCATGTAGCGGGTCATCATGTCGAGCTTTTCCTCGAGCATGATGTTCTCGCTCAGTATGGCCTCGCTGCTCTTCCGGTCGTAAGCGGCGGAATCGCCGCGTTCAAGATAATAGTTGGCGAGAGTCAGCTTGACCCTGCCGTCGTCCGGATCTATGGTTTCCGCACGCAGATAGCTGGCGAGGGCCGAATCTGGCATCTCTATGGCTTCCATGGCGTTACCGCGAATAAGCAGGTATTCCGTGCTGAGAGGATTCTCCCTTACGAGCCTGTCGCTCTCGCTTATAAGGCGTGCTGTGTCTCCTTCCATATACAAAAGAGAGAATTTACGCAACGCTATGTCAGGATCATTACCTTCTATGCGCTCATATCGCTCGAGCGTGGATATAGCCCTGTCATAGTCTTGCTTCGCGGTATAATACTGTGCGAGCTGGAGAAGGATAGCCGGCAGACTGCCTGCGAGTGTATCCGAGCGTTCCGCCACGCGAATTGCTTCGTCAATATCGCCGGTGCGGGCTACAAGAAAGGAGTAGTTCATAGCCTCTTCCGTCTCACCCGGATACTTATCCACATAATCCTTCATCATGGCTATGGATCGCCCTACTTCAACGGGCGACGTCAGAGTGTCATTGCGAAGAGTCATACGCATGAGGGCGTATGTGTAGTTGGCCTCGGAATTGCCGGGGTCTGTCTGTGCAGCCTTCTTTATCAGTTCATAAGCCTCAGAGGGTCGACCTTCGGCAAGAGCCACGCTCCCCTCCACATAGTAATAGCGTGCCTTAGCCTTGTCAGCGCCGGAGTTTCCGGCGGTCTTGCCAGCCATTGCGTCAATCGAGGTTGCCAGCACAGCCATGAATGCTGTTAACGCTATCATTATATTTCTATTCTTCATACTTCTTTCAATTCTGTGACTTCAACCTGCAAATTTACTATTTTTTTTTCAAACGACGTCCGCAAAATGTTTTTTTCGCTAAAATTAACAGTCCGGATTACTGAAATTTTCCTAACTTTGCATCTTAAGGTAAATTTTTTATACCGCGATGCAGTATTCCGGCTGTCACTGTATCTTGTATATTGAAGTTGTTTAGACTTATCTTTTCATGTTCTTAACGCTTCTTGTTGTTTTTTAATTCATAAATAAGTTTAGACAACTTCATAGTGAGACATATTGAATTCAATATCGACAATCAGACACTTGTGGAGGAGTGCCGAAACGGTGACAGAGATGCCATGAGCATACTCTATACCCGTCTGGCACCCCGGATGCTGCATGTCATCACACGATATGTCAGCGACCGTGACAGCGCCCACGACATCCTGCATGACGGATTTATCGTAGCTTTCACCCGCATTGACTCGCTTCGGGATCCGGAAAATATCGAGTTCTGGCTTGCCACAATCATGAAGAATCTCTCGCTCAAATATCTGCAGGCACAGACGGTGACATCCATACTCGCGGAAATACCGGAAATCGTAGAAGAGCCGGAAGTCGAGGACATTCTCGATTTCGACATTCTCGAATCCCTCATCGGCCAGCTTCCCGAGGGATACCGGAATGTGTTCCGTCTCGCCGTGCTCGAGGGTAAAACCCACAAGGAAATCTCAGAAATACTCGGGATTGCCCCTAATTCATCATCCTCTCAGCTTTTCCACGCAAAGCTCCGTATGCGGGAGCTGATAAGAGACTATAAGCTCCGTGCCGGTCTGCTGTCTCTCCTTCTCCTTATCGCCTGCTCCGGACTGCTGTTCCTTTCCAGAAAGGCCGACGACCTGCATACCCATGAGTCTCTGTCGGCTGAAGCAAGAACTGAAAAACATCTTTCAAAGTCTGAAAGGCCAACCGGCACGGCTTCGCAGGAATTGACGGGAAAGACTTCCGGGACCAACGTTGCGGTATATTCAAAGGCCTCCGGTAAGGAACATTCAGCAACAACGGCTAAGATTATAGCAAGCTCCAACGCTGCAGATAATGAGACTCCGGCATCTACGGCTAAAGATGAAAGCCAATCCCGGATTGAATCAGATTCTGCAGGAGAATACACATCATCCCAAAAACATGATCAAAGGCTTGTGAATTCTCATGAGAATAACCATACAAATAGCAGCGACAGACTCTTTGCCGATGTGCCGCGCAAAAGATCATCTTCGGGAGGATGGTCTGCCGGAATCTCTTTCAATCCCGGAATAACCGGTTTCAACAGTGTGTCTGAAGGAGACTTTGCCAACCAGCCATCACCCGGTGGTCCTGATTTTAACAATCCCGACCAACCGCAGAATCCGGAAGATAAGGAGCCAGGGACTCAGGCAAGGATGCCGCGCCTCGCTGATGACATAGAAAGTTCGCTTGGCTCAGCACCTCGCCGCCACCATCTGCCAATCTCGTTCGCGCTCACTGCCGAGAAGCATTTCACCTCATGGCTCGGTCTGGAGTCAGGTATAGGATATTCATACCTGCATAGCGACTTCGAACGATATAAGGAGCCGACCACCTGCCATTGGCATTACATCGAGATTCCGCTCAAAGTGAATCTATATGCATACACCTCGCCAAGAATAAAGCTATATGGATCCATAGGCGGGAGGGTCGCCATTCCCGTTTATTCATATGCTCAGATCGCTCCGAATCCTGATGTACATAGCGGCACCTTCAGATCGAAGACAGTATGGTCGGCAGGAGTAAGTGCAGGCGCGGCTTTCAGTCTCTCCAAGCGTGTCGACATCTTCATAGAGCCCACACTACGATACAACTTCCCGCAGGAGTGTACGATTCCCAATATCTGGACCGACGACGAACCGTGGAGTATCTCAATCCCGATCGGGTTCCGCTTCAGCTGGTAATTCTAAAGCGTGGTTGTCTTAGGACGGTGAAGATACCAATGCAGACAACCGACGAAAATGGCTCCGCCGATTATATTACCGATCGTGGCCGGGAGCAGATTACACCAAAGACTCTCCCCTATTCCGATCGGAGCGCCCTCCATCATAGCCAGCGGAAGATAGAACATATTGGCAATGCAATGCTCATATCCCAGCACTACGAATGCCATTACCGGAAGCCAGCAGCCGAAAGCCTTCTCCAGCAGATTATGACCCGCAAGCGCGAGCCAGACTCCGAGGCACACAAACCAGTTGGCTCCTATTCCCTTCAGAAGCACCACGCCCCAGGGCATAGATGTCTTGGCTACTCCTATACCGATTATTGCGGAATGCCACGGATCAGACGATGTAAGGCCGGAGAGGTATACGAGAAGATATGTGAATCCTACAGCACCGACGAAATTACCGAGATATACCAGCGACCAGTTGGCAACAACGGCACTGAAACTGTAATGCCTCTCCATGTAAGCAGGAATGAGCATAGCGTTGTTACCGGTGAAAAGTTCAGCACCTAATACTACCACAAGTATCAGGCCGATCGGGAACATAGCGCCCGAAAGCAGCTTGCACATTGCCGGATTGGTGGAAGCTATACCCGGAAAACCGAATCCTACGGTCAGGGAAAGAATTCCTCCTATGGCGATGAACGCCCCGGCCGCTATCGACGCCACAAACAGGCGTCCCGGATGTCTGACCGTATTCTCGACCTTAGCGCAGCCACCCTTTATGGAAGCCTGCAGTGTCTCTGTAGGTGTTTTTATCTGCATGATATTTAATGTTTATTTCATATTTCATAACCGGCTGCCATCGTGATTACGATTACATCCCAATATGTTATGCATACTTTTGAATTAGCAATATTGTTATCTTTATGAGGGCAACCTCAACGAGACTGCAAAGTTAATATATTTTTTCCAACCATCGATGCAGTATCGGCATTAATGCTGTATCTATACAATAGAATCAATCAAATAAGTAGCTAAGGGAAATTAATGATATGATAGATGCGGGATAATTTTGAGTCAGCCTGGTTGCGGAGTAAAGGAGCTTAGCGAGCTAAGCGACTGAGCGACAAGGCCGGGATGGCCGAAATTAGCCGTATGTATCATATCAAGACCCTTATCAGGCTGCTTGGTTACATATGTCGTTTAATTTTTCTTAGCTACTTAC
>JAIEBK010000088.1 GCA_029070945.1 Muribaculaceae bacterium | reverse complement strand
GCGTTTTTCATGGCATTATCTTTGCGCGAAAAACGCAACACATGAATGATATCTATGCAAAAGCGTCGGCGGCATGGGAAGCCCTCGACGCATACCGCGCCGAAAGGGCGCGTTGCAAGCGATACGTCTACGGCGAACAGTGGGACGACGTGATCGACACAGCCTACGGGCGTATGACCGAACGCCAGTTCATACGCCGGCAGGGGCAGGAACCGCTGAAGAACAATGTCCTGCGCCGTATCCTTCGCAATGTGGTGGGACTTTACCGCTCCGGATATAAAGTGCCTCTGCTCTCTGCTAAAGACAGCATCCTTACGGGAAAAGACCTGAGAGAGGCCAACAGGAGGAGAAAAAAATGGTTTGCCGACAACCGTATGGAGGAACTTGCCCCGCGTCTTCTCGAGGAATTCCTGATCTCGGGAATGGTGGCGGTGAAGGTGGAAGACGGGAGGATCATCCCGGTCACCCCTGACAATTTCTTCTTCCATTCCGACGGATACGACCCGCGGGGCAACGACATCGATATGATAGGGGAGGTTCATAACGTAACTCCCGGGGTGCTCGTCGAGCGATTCTGTGAATCGGTCGATGACTATCGTTGTATCCGGGAGCTGTACGGACTCCATACGCGGAAATCCGGCGTATGCCGTATCGTAGAGATATGGCACAGGGAGATTGAACTTTTCGCGATTCTTCACGACGAAGAGTCAGCCACACTCCGAATCGTCCCGATGCAGTCTCTTCAGTCTTCAGATGCTGCGCGGAGCGAATCACCCGGGCAGTCTTTATCCCTTGGCCTTAAGAATGAAAACTTAAGACTCATATCCAAGACAGGATGGCGGCGCATGTGGTTTGCCCATGACGGCACGTTGCTGCGTGAGTGCGGGCCGGTGGAGTCGCATCCTTACGTGCTGAAGGCATATCCCTTCATCGACGGAGAGGTGCATTCCTACATCAGCGACATTATCGACCAGCAGCGATACGTGAACCGACTGATCACGCTTTACGACTTCATAATGCGCTCGAGCGCCAAGGGAGTGCTTCTCTTTCCCGACGAATGCATACCGGCCGGAATGGATCTTCAGGACGTGGCCGACGAATGGTCGCGCTTCAACGGCGTGATTCCATACCGTGCGCGGCCTGGAGTGCCGATGCCGGCCCAGGTCAGCGCCAACTCCACCAACATCGGCATTACTGACCTTCTGAAGATCGAGATGCAGATGCTGGAAGACATCAGCGGCGTAAGTCCGACGCTGCAGGGGAAGCTCGTGACCAACTCCACGAGTGGCACCCTCTTCGCGCAGCAGAACGAGGCGGCGCAGACGTCGCTTCTCGACGTGATACGCTCCTTCACCGACTTTCTGAGTCAGCTCTGCCTGAAGGTTTGAGGCGTTGTCGTCGTTGTCATCGTTGTCGTCGTTGTCATCGTTGTCGTCGTTTTCTTCGCATCTATTGCCGGATTCAGCATTTTTCACTATCTTTGCACGATTTTTGAATTAGCTAAAGCAATTCCCAATTTCCAATTCAAAATTCACAATTCTCCATTCTCCATTCTCAATTAAAAATTCTCCATTCTCAATTCAAAATTCTCAATTAAAAAATATATCATGGCAGAAAAACATAAATATGCCGGCCTGACCGACGCACAGGTAGCGGAAAGCCGCGCGACACACGGAGTCAATATCCTGACTCCGGCTAAGAAGGATCCGCTCTGGAAGCGGTTTCTCGAGAAGTTCAGCGATCCGCTGATCATAATACTTTTGATCGCCGGTATCCTTTCTGTCGGCATATCCTGTTATGAATACTGGGGCCTTGCCAAAGGTCCGACAGTATTCTTTGAGCCGGTAGGCATCTTCATTGCTATTCTTCTTGCCACTGGTCTTTCATTCTATTTCGAGGTAAAGGCAGACAAGGAATTCGAGATTCTCAATCAGGTCAACGACGAGGAGCCGGTGCAGGTGATACGCAACGGCTTCGCCATGCAGATTCCGAGGAAGGACGTGGTGGTAGGCGACACGGTTATCCTCAACACGGGCGAGGAGGTGCCCGCTGACGGTGAGCTCTTTGAGGCCGTCTCGCTCAATATAGACGAGTCGACTCTGACGGGCGAGCCGATGTGCCATAAGACTACAGACCCCGGACAGTTCGATCCTGACGCAACGTTTCCGAGCAACCATGTGATGCGCGGCACCAAGATTATGGAGGGGCACGGCGTGATGCGTGTGCTCGCAGTAGGCGACAAGACCGAGAACGGCAAGGTGTTTGAGGCGGCACAGATAGACGACAGTGTCAAGACTCCGCTCAGCGAGCAGTTTGACGGACTCGGAAAACTTATCTCGAAGATATCATATGCATTCGCCGCGCTAATTATAGTGGGGCGCGTCATAATGTATTTCGTCAGCAATCCATTCGAATGGATTGACTTTATAGCCTATGTGCTCCAGACTCTGATGATAGCCGTGACGCTCATTGTAGTGGCGGTACCCGAGGGACTGCCGATGGCCGTCACGCTCTCGCTCGCTTACTCCATGCGCCGGATGCTCAAGACCAACAACCTCGTGCGCAAGATGCATGCCTGCGAGACGATGGGAGCCACAACCGTGATCTGCACCGACAAGACAGGCACGCTGACGCAGAACCAGATGCAGATCTACAAGACCAATTTCTTCGGCAATCCGTCGGATGAAGTGCTCTGCGAGGGTATCGCGGTCAACTCCACGGCTCAGCTTGACCTTTCGGGCGAGAAACCTCAGGTGCTCGGCAACCCTACCGAGGGCGCACTGCTTCTCTGGCTTACGGAGCGCGGCGTCGATTATGCCGCCCTCCGCGCCAAGACTACCCGCATTGAGGAACTTCCGTTCACAACCGAGCGTAAGTATATGGCCACTGTAGTGAAGTCATCCACAGGAAAAAAGATTCTTTACGTCAAGGGAGCTCCTGAGATCGTCTTCGGCATGTGCGGTGACACCGCCGGCGTCACAAAGGCGGAGATCGACGCGCAGTTGCTCGAGTATCAGAATATGGCCATGCGCACACTTGGGTTCGCCTATCAGGAAATGGCTGACGGCGAGACAGCTATCAAGGACGGCAGAATTGAGGCTGAGCGTCTTGTATTCCTCGGGATCGTAGCCATCTCCGACCCTGTGCGCGCCGACGTGCCTGACGCCGTGCGAGAAGTGACCGACGCCGGCATCAAGGTGAAGATAGTGACCGGCGACACGCCGGGGACAGCCAAGGAGATAGGACGACAGGTAGGCATCTGGGACGATGCCACCGACACCGACCGCAACATCATAACGGGCGTGGAGTTCGAGGCTCTCTCCGACGAGGAACTCAAGGAGCGTGTAGGCGACCTGAAGATCATCGCCCGCGCGCGCCCTATGGATAAGAAACGTCTTGTGGAGACCCTTCAGGGCAACAACGAGGTAGTGGCCGTCACCGGCGACGGCACCAACGACGCCCCGGCGCTAAAGGCCGCGCATGTAGGCCTGTCGATGGGCGACGGAACTTCCGTTGCCAAGGAGGCTTCGGACATCACGATCATTGACAACTCCTTTTCCTCTATAGGACGGGCCGTGATGTGGGGACGTTCGCTCTATCAGAATATCCAGCGGTTCATACTCTTCCAGATGACAGTAAACGTGGCGGCATGCCTTATCGTGCTCGCAGGTGCATTCATGGGTACCGAATCGCCGCTGACTGTCACCCAGATGCTCTGGGTCAACCTGATAATGGACACTTTCGCGGCCATGGCGCTCTCGTCGCTGCCTCCTTCGGCAAGCGTGATGAAAGACAAGCCGCGTTCGCGCGAGGACTTCATCATAAACCGGCCTATGTGGCGGAGCATAATCGGAGTAGGGGGGATCTTCTTCCTTCTGCTGCTCGGCATCCTCTACATATTCGAGCATTATTCAGTGAAATCGATGACCGAGATCTTCTCATTCATACCGCAGCCGGGAGGCGGAGACACACTGTCGGCCTACGAGCTATCCATGTTCTTCACGATCTTTGTCTTCCTGCAGTTCTGGAACATGTTTAATGCCCGCGCCTTCGAGACAGGCCGCAGCGCCTTCCACTTCAAAGGAGCCGGAGGATTCGTGGGCATCGCGCTCGCCATCCTGCTCGGCCAGATAGCGATAGTGACGATAGGAGGAGATTTCTTCAACGTCACACCGCTCCGCCTCACCGACTGGCTGATAATAATAGGCTCTACCTCCCTCGTGCTCTGGATAGGCGAGATCCTGCGACTTTTCCGATCCGAATAGGTTATGGGTCGGCGGTTTCAAACCGCCGGATACTGCCTGATAACAAAAGTAATACAGACCGTGCCGGTTATTTCCGGGACGGTCTGTTCCGTTTTGAAGGAGTCTGTACATTCTGCCTATCGCCATCTTCATTTACTTTTTAACAAATGTTAATTTTATGATTTTGTAACAAAATTTTAATCAAAAATGTGTCAAATTTGTTAAAAAATGTAGTAATTTTGGATTCCGGCAGGTGATCATGGGGCGGAAATACTGTGCTCTTCCACTTGAACACCTATCCTATACACTTGAAACTGAGATTAATTATATAAATGTAGTACCTAAAAAAAACCTGCATGAAAAACGTTTGTTTTACCCTCAGCCGGAAAGCGCTGCTGGCAATAGCCATGCTGTTGACATTCACGCTTCCTGCTCTGGCCCAGAAAATCACCGTAAACGGTTACGTTGATGATTCGACGGGCGAACCTCTAATCGGTGCCACCGTGATGGAAAAAGGCACATCAAACGGCACAGCGACCGACTTTGACGGCAATTTCACGATCAATGTCGCTCCCAACGCCACTCTCGTGATCAGCTACATCGGTTATGACACTCAGGAAATTCCCGTAAACGGAAAGACCAGCATCCGCGTGACCCTTCAGGACAATGCCACGATGCTCGCCGAGACCGTCGTGATCGGCTACGGCTCCGTGAAAAAGTCAGACGCCACCGGCTCGGTAGC
>JAIEBK010000087.1 GCA_029070945.1 Muribaculaceae bacterium | reverse complement strand
CGCTCCCTCTCTCCGCAGACAAATCGCCTCGGAATCGCCGGCGCGGATAATATACGTTTAATTTGACCAGCTACTTAGCTACTTAATATTTTATCATCAAATAATTTTTTATAAAATTTATACAATGATTTGCATTTTAATTGAAAAAAAATAAGTAACTTTGCACGTTGAAAAGCCATTTTCGGATCGTTGCGCGGTCCATGATCTCCTTACATGGCGGTTCTAAATTGAGTTTCAACAGTTTCACCCCAAAAACTGATCGAATAGTATGGGACTTTTTTCACTAACGCAGGAAATCGCGATGGATCTTGGCACTGCCAATTCCATCATCATTCATAAAGATAAAATCGTAGTCAACCAGCCATCGGTTGTAGCCATTGACAACAAGACCGATAAACTTCTCGCCGTAGGCGAAGAAGCCCACCAGATGGAGGGCAAGGAGCCTCCCGGTATCCGAACGATCCGACCTCTCCGAGATGGTGTGATCGCGGACTTCAACGCAGCCGAGCAGATGATACGTGGCCTCGTAAAGATGGTCAACAGCAGACGCCGTTGGTTCTCGCCAAGCCTCCGTATGGTGGTCTGTATTCCCTCAGGCTCCACTGAAGTGGAGATCCGCGCGGTTCGCGACTCAAGCGAACACGCAGGTGGGCGGGATGTGTTTATGATCTACGAACCTATGGCAGCCGCACTCGGAATAGGTCTTGATGTCGAGGCGCCTGAAGGCAACATGATCGTGGATATAGGCGGTGGCTCGACTGAAATTGCCGTAATATCACTCGGAGGTATTGTAAGTAACAAGAGTATACGTGTTGCCGGCAATGACCTTACCGCTGATATTCAGGAGCATATGGGTCGCGTACACAATCTCAAGATCGGATCCCAGATGGCTGAACGCATTAAGATCCGGGTTGGAAGTGCTCTCGCCGACCTTGAAAATCCACCGGAACCATTCATCGTCCGTGGTCCGAACAGGATGACGGCTCTGCCGATGGAGGTAGCCGTGACACATGAAGAAATAGCACACAGCATCGAGAAGACTATCGCCAAGATGGAGACAGCCATCCTTGCCGCTCTTGATCAGACACCGCCTGAGCTGTATGCGGATATCGTTCGCAACGGTATATATCTTGCCGGCGGAGGTGCGCTTCTGAGAGGCCTTGACAAGAGACTGACAGACAAGTTCCATATAGAATTCAAAGTAGCGGACGATCCATTGACTGCTGTGGCCCGCGGCACAGGCGTGGCTCTCAAGAACATCAATCGTTTCCGCTTCCTCATCAGATGAGGAATCTTCTGAATTTCATCATAAAATACAGCACATGGTTCGTATTTACGTTCTATGTGCTGATTTCATGCATCCTGCTCGTAAAGTCGAGTGACAACCACTTCTCCCTCTATGTATCGTCGGCCAACGCCATAGGTGGCGTCATTTATCGCACATCTTCCGAAGTGACTGACTACTTCGGTCTTCTATCTGTCAATCAGCGTCTTCAGGAAAGCAATGCAAAGCTTGAAAACGAAGTGCTCAACCTTCGTAATCAGCTTGCACAGTATAAGGTGCTCGCTCAGGACACCACCGGAGCAATTCGCAGTCATCGGTTCGGATACATCGGAGCCTCTGTGATAAATAACTCTGTAAGGCATCCGCGCAATCATTTCACCATTGACCGCGGCAGTGCGGACGGAGTTAATCCCGGTATGGGAGTGGTAGACCAAAGCGGCGTGGTAGGAATAGTCGATGTGACAGGAAAAAACACAGCGAGAGTAATTTCACTCCTAAATCAGAACCAGCACTTCAGCGCGAAGATAAAGGACACGCCATATGTCGGAAGTCTGACATGGCGTGGCGAAGACCCATCTGTGGCTTTTCTGGAGGAAGTGCCCCGACATGCCAGATTCCATATAGGAGACACGATAGTCACCAGCGGATTCTCCACCACTTTCCCTGAAGGTATCGACATCGGCACGGTAATGGGAAAGGTGAAGACAACAGACGATACCTTTCTCGTCCTGAAGATCAGGCTTGCCTCAAACTTCAAGACGCTCGGTACGGTACGCGTGATTAAGGATGCCCTCAAGCAGGAACTGGATTCAATCAGGAACATCGGCGCATATGAATGATTAATCATAGGAAGAAATGAATAAAAGCGTATTCTCATACATTTTAATGTTTGTGATCCTGGTATTGCTCCAGGCGCTGCTGATGGACCATATAGTGCTATTCGGCAGTGCTGTATGCTTCATTTTTATCTACTTCCTGATTAAACTTCCGGTCAATCTTTCAGCCAATGTAGTGCTGACCCTCGGATTCCTTCTCGGACTGTCTGTCGATGTATTATCTGACACTCCCGGGCTTAACTCGCTATGCTGTACGATACTCGCATCTCTGAAGCGTCCGGTATTTTTCGCATATGAGCAGCATGACGATCAGAAGCGGAATGTTGCTCCGGCTATTGAAACAATGGGTTTCTTCAACTTCTGCAAATATATCTTCAGTATTGCGGCCATATACTGTCTTCTCGTCTTTTTTGTGGAGTTTATAGAATTCTCCAACATAGGAGAGATTCTGATCAAGGCCGCGGCAAGCACTTTGTTCACTTTTCTCGTGATGCTTGCCATTGACTCTCTGATATATAAAAATTAATCCATATCATCTCCCCGTGGCCAAGGATTATTCATTAGAAAAAAGGAAATACGTTATTGGCGGGTTCATTACCGTCATCGTTATAATATTCATCGTCAGGCTTTTCAATCTTCAGGTAAGCGATGCCTCCTATAAGGAGAATGCCGAGTCAAACGCATTCTTCCGGAAGGTACTGTATCCCTCGCGCGGACTTATCTATGACCGCAACGGCCGTCTTGTCGTGCTTAATCAGCCGGAATATGACGTAATGCTCATACCCAAGGATATCGGGAATAATTTCGACACACTTGGGCTCTGCAAGGTGCTGAACATCTCAAAGGAAGAGCTTCTGTCTAAATGGGCCGACATGAAGAATCCTCGCAAGAATCCCGGATATTCAGCCTATACGCCTCAGAAACTCATGTCTCATCTGTCACAGGAGGATTACGGCAGGCTTCAGGAAAAGCTCTACCTTTTCCCCGGATTCTATGTGCAGAAACGCAATGTGCGTGAATATGCCACCCATTCCGCCGCCAACATTCTCGGCAACATACGCGAGGTGAACGCAAAGGATGTTGAAAACGACCGTTATTACCGCAGTGGTGACTATACCGGCGACCTCGGTGTTGAAAAGAGTTATGAACCATTTCTTCGTGGAGTGAAGGGCGTGGAGATCCTTATGAAGGATGCTCTCGGAAGAATCAAGGGTAAGTATGAGGATGGAATACACGATGTCATCCCCGTAGCCGGCCACGATCTCACCCTCAGTATTGACATGGATCTTCAGGAATACGGTGAACGACTGATGCAGGGGAAGATCGGAGCCATTGTAGCCATCGAACCTCAGACCGGCGAGATCCTATGCATGGTATCCTCTCCCACCTACGATCCTTCGCTTCTTGTGGGATCAGGCCGCGGAAAAAACTATGCATCACTTGTGGCTGATAAATACAAACCTCTTTATGACCGGGCGCTTCAGGGCGCATATCCTCCCGGCTCTACATTCAAGCCTACCCAGGGACTTATTTTCCTGCAGGAAGGCACGATAACACCAGCCACCGCTTATCCTTGCTATCACGGTTATGTCAACGGTATACGCGTCGGCTGCCACTCTCACGGATCTCCGATACCTCTCAAACCTGCGATAGCTACGTCTTGCAATGCCTACTTCTGTTGGGGATTCAAGAACTTCGTGGATAAAAAGGGCAGCAATCCTAAGACACAGTTTGAGAAGTGGAAAAACTACATGGTGGAGATGGGATATGGCTATCGTCTTGGTGTGGATCTCCCGTCGGAAAGCCGTGGATTCATACCCAATCCGGAATTCTACAGCAAGTCGTTCAGGGGAAGGAACTGGACTGCCAACTCCATTATCTCGGTTTCAATCGGACAAGGAGAGGTTCTTGCGACTCCGCTTCAGATCGCAAACCTTGCATCAACTATTGCTAATCGGGGGTGGTTTATAACACCACATGTCGTAAAGGAAATCAGCGATACGGTTATTGACCCCGTATTTAGGGAGAAACGTCAGCCATCCATAAAAAAAGAACACTACGAGCAGATTGCTGAGGGAATGCGTATGGCTGTACTCTCCGGCACATGCCGACTGGCTAATCTACCGGGGCTCGAAGTATGCGGAAAGACCGGAACCGCACAGAACCCTCATGGTAAGGACCATTCAGCATTCATGGGATTCGCGCCTATGAGCGATCCGAAGATCGCGGTGGCTGTATATGTGGAAAATGCAGGATTTGGCGCGACGTTCGGTGTCCCGATCGGAAGCCTTATCATAGAGAAATATCTTAACGGCTCGATTGCTCCCGAAAGGAAGCATCTCGAAGAAAGAATGTTTAACTCTAATACTATCCTTACAAGTGGAGTCAAAAAACATTGATGCCAACACCTCGGTGTTCCGATGGCTTGATTGGCCGACAATTATTCTCTACATGATTCTGGTGGTGGCCGGTGCGGTCAGCATCTACGCGGCAAGCTATGACTTCGACCGTGCGAGCATGTTTGATTTCAATGAGTTTTCAGGCAAGCAGTTTCTATGGATAGGCCTTTCCATCATCATAGGCTGTGCCATTCTGCTCTTTGACTATCGCATATACGAGACGTACGCATATCCTGTGTATATTTTCGTCCTGCTGATAATGGTTGTCACTATTTTTGTCGCTCCTGACATAAAGGGTTCCCGCTCGTGGCTTGTTCTCGGCCCGGTCAGCATACAGCCAGCGGAATTCGGCAAGTTTGCTACAGCCCTTGCATTGGCGAAACTATTCAACTCATATAATTTCAATCTTAACCAGAAGATAAGCAATTACTTCAGAGCTTTTATCATCATTTTCATTCCGGTCACTTTAATCCTTCTCCAGCATGAGACAGGATCCGCCCTTGTATACATATCGCTTTTCTTTGTCCTTTATCGCGAAGGCATGAGTGGTCTGGTCTTGTTTTCAGCGATATGTGCCATCACGTATTTCGTGGTAGCCGTCAAGTATGTGGAGCCCCTGCTTCTTGGAATACCTGTAGGAGAGTTTGTCGTGTTCTGTATGATTATAGCAGTCTTCTGCTGCATGCTTCTGTTCTACTGCAAGGATGCCGTCATCTCCCGCAACGTACTGATAGGATTCACCGTAAGTGGAGTCATCGTGACATCTCTCGTGCTATCAGGTATCAACGTCCCCGGAACATGGTATTTCATAGGAATAATAGTGGCGGCCTTAATATATGTTTCCATCGCGATGTATCGTCATCAGATAGAGCGCTATGTCGTGACGATTGTATTTACAGCCGCTTCTGTGATGTTTCTTTTTTCAGTCAATTATGTATTCGGACAGGTGCTCGAACCCCATCAGCAGATGCGTATAAAGGTGGCTCTCGGCATTGTAGACGATATACGTGGCTTCGGCTATAACGTAAACCAGTCTAAGATCGCCATAGGATCCGGAGGAATGACGGGTAAGGGGTTTCTCAATGGAACCCAGACTAAACTGAAATATGTTCCCGAGCAGCATACCGACTTCATCTTCTGCACCATCGGAGAAGAGGAAGGATTCGCCGGTTCAAGTGCAGTTCTTCTCGCCTTTCTGGCGCTTATCTTGCGCATAATACATATTGCGGAGCGGCAGCGAACAGCTTTCGGACGTGTATACGCCTATTGTGTGGTGTCGTATCTGATATTTCATCTATGCATAAATGTCGGAATGGTGATAGGCCTATGCCCTGTCATTGGCATACCGCTTCCTTTCTTTTCCTACGGAGGATCCGCACTGTGGAGTTTTACGATCCTGCTTTTCATCCTGCTCCGTATCGACGCGTCGCGTAAGGAACGACGTGACTAAGACTTCCTGAAGGCTCCGAATCTACCCCTGAGAAATGACAGGAGCGCCAAGGCACCCAAAAATGACAGAAATATCAGACTGAGGTCAATAAGGGCTTCTTCCCCGGTCATCCCCTGTCCTATCGGCGACGTGGTTATCTCCATATCGTCAGAGTCATCATCAAGACGAAGGGCACTCAGAGCCGATTTCCAGATGATACGTCCGTTATCAAGACTGACAAGCGCCGGGTTGCCTCTTGCAAGCTCCTTTATGGATGTATCCTCGGCTGTATAGATGGGATACTGACCCGATGAGAGGTCACGCCATTCCTCGATTGCCTTAGGACTTCCGGCCACGACCGCGAAAAAATCAATGTCGTCTGCCTGCGACATGTCATAGAGACGATTTATTTTCCAGCTGGTCGCCATCGATAGGCTGCTGATGTCCGGAACGAGCAGGATAAGCTGCCTGTCGTAGCCGCTCAGTGATTCAGTCACGTCTTCCTCTCCGTTTTCATTCCATACCCTGAAATCTGCCTCTGTTTTCAATAAAGCCCCGGATGCTTTTTTATTCCTCACGAATTCCTGTTCTTCCCGGCGGATGAATTTCCACCCGTCAGCCTCATCAGGAATATTATCCTCCTCGCTGATTTTGCGTATCTCGCCATCCTTTTCATATATGAAAAGATATTTCGGCAGGTATTCAGGCTCATCCTCCTCAGGGAAAAGCAGAGTGCCGATCTTATATGGCCTGAAATCAATGGTGGGCTGTTGCCAGTATCCGATGTAGCCGACCATGACTATGTATGCCGCCATCGCTACGGTAGCCACCCATTGCAGATAAGGCGCGATGAGGCATCTTGCTTTTGTGTTGAATTTGATCAGCCATACCACAGCCACCGATATCAGACAGTTCTTTATGAAGGAGGCCCAGTTGGAAATGACAAGAAAATCACCGAAACAGCCGCAGTCTGCCACAGGATCCGCTATAGCGATCCAGAGAGTCAGCGGCAACATAACGAGCATGAAAAGGGCAGCCATTATGGGAGCGGCTTTCCTGTAGCATCCGGCTATCAACGATACGCCGATTACGAATTCGACCGTGAAAAGTATAAAGGCAAGAGCCAATACCGTATTGCCCCATTCCACAATGGGAATATGCATGGCGGTGAGGTATTCGGAGGTCTTATAATATGTGCCCCATGGATCGATTCCCTTACTGAGACCGGAGACAATGAATACGCATCCTACACTGATTCTCATCAGCCAGGTCAATATCATCAAAGCCTTCGGATACTTATTCAGCAAGGGATTGGCCTTACGCAGGGCCCATGATCCGTCGAGCCAGTCGCCAAACCGGTCAAACCGTCTCTCGATTCCTAACGGCGTCTTTCTCCCTGCTTCAACCTTTTTACTGTTTTCCCTCATCCGGTGCTGTCTTAATCAATGCGAAAAGAGCATAATTGATCATATCCATGTAGTTGGCGTCGATTCCCTCGCTTACGATCGTCTTACCGTCATGGCCCTCTATCTCTTTCGTACGCATGAGTTTCTGAAGGATAATATCAGTAAAGCTGCTCACACGCATATGGCGCCATGCTTCGTCATAATCATGGTTCTTGTTTTCCATAAGCAGTGTCGCTCCGTTAAGCTTCTCGTCATACAACCTCATGCATGTAGCCGGGTCAAGATTCTCACCGGGTCCGAGCTCAAGCTGTATCAGGGCCATTACGCAATAGTTGACGATACCTATGAATTCCGGACGGATACCCTCGTCGACAAGTGCTATACCCTTCTCCTCAATGCTGCGTATACGCATTGCCTTGATCATTATCTGGTCGGTAAGGCTCATCGGACGCATGATGCGCCATGAAGTTCCGTAGTCCTTGAGTTTTTTTCCGAAAAGTTCACGGCATTCTGTCTTTGCCTTTGCGAATTCCTCCGCTGTATTATGCTTTTTCATGATTAGCTATTGGTTTATTGCACAAATTTAATAAAAAATGCGCAATATAAGAGTATAACTCGGATAATTTTTATTATTTTTGCACTATAAAACCTCTATCAGGATTAGTAAACGAAAAAGTAATGCCGGATATAAGATTCATACCGGAGTGGGAACCTGTGGAATACGTGATGCTCGCACTCCCCAATAAAGATACCGACTGGGACTACATTCTCCCTGAGGCGATAGATCAATATAAGCGTCTGGTGAAGGCGATCACGGACGAAGACATCAAGGTTCTCCTGCTTTGCGACGATGCGGCGGAGGCAAGGAATATAATGAAGGACTGCCGCCAGGACCTATTGAGATATATTCAGACCGAATACAACGACACATGGACCCGAGACTACGGTATGATCACTGTAGTAAGAAACGAAAGGCTGCGTGCGCTTGATTTCGGCTTTAACGCATGGGGCCTTAAGTTCGCGGCAGATAAGGACAATCTTGTCAACTTATGGCTGAGCACACATGGCGTAATCAGTCCTGCTGCATATCGCAACGAGCGTGATTTCGTTCTGGAGGGTGGCTCGGTGGAATCTGACGGTCAGGGCACGATCCTTACCACGTCGAGATGCCTTCAGAGTCCCAACAGAAACGGAGGCAAGACTAAAGCCGAACTTAACCGCGAGCTTCTTGACAGGCTTGGCGCCGATCATGTGCTCTGGCTCGATCATGGAGCTCTGGAAGGCGACGATACCGATTCGCATATAGACACACTCGCCCGTCTCGCTCCCGACGACACTATAGTTTTTACAGGCACGAAGAATTTCGACGATCCGCAATTCGAGTCGCTTCTCGCCATGCGGGCGCAGCTCACACTCTTCCGTACGGCAGAAGGGAATCCATACAATCTCGTTGAGCTTCCTCTCCCCGATCCGGTATCTGACGAAAACGGCTGCCGCCTACCGGCCACATACGCCAACTATCTTGTGGCAAACGGGGTGATATTCATGCCTACATATTCTCAGCCTGACAAGGATGAACTCGCGATGCGCTCCATCAAGATCGCCTATCCCGGTCATAAAGTGGTAGGAGTAGACTGTCGCACACTCCTGCGTCAGCATGGTTCCCTGCACTGCGCCACAATGCAGATCCCTGCAGGTATCATCAATATTTAGCAATCTGAAAAACCAGACAACCCTAAAACAAATGAACAACAAGATACTGAAAGTCGGAATAGTTCAGCATTCCTTCACAGAAGATGTGGCGAAAAACAGAGCCCGCAATCTTGCCGCTATACGCTCTCTCGCGGAGGAAGGCGCTCAGCTCATAGTGCTTTCCGAACTTCACGACTCTCTATATTTCTGCCAGTGTGAGGATGTGGAGAACTTCCGGTATGCCGAGTCTTTTCCGGGAGAGTTTTTCGAAGTATATTCCCAAGCCGCACGTGAAAACGGCATTGTGCTCGTCGCAAGCGGATTCGAACGGCGTGCACCCGGGCTCTACCATAATACAGCTGTAGTCTTTGAGACTGACGGAAGTGTCGCAGGCACCTACCGAAAGATGCATATTCCGGACGACCCCGGATTCTATGAGAAATTCTATTTTACTCCCGGCGATCTTGGGTTTCACCCTATAGAAACCTCCGTAGGCCGACTTGGAGTGCTCGTCTGCTGGGACCAGTGGTATCCTGAGGCTGCCCGACTGATGGCGCTTGACGGAGCTGACATGCTCATATATCCTACAGCCATAGGATGGAATCCTGATGACCCCGACGATGAGAAACGTCGCCAGCGCGAGGCATGGATCACGGTGCAGCGTGGTCATGCCATTGCAAACGGCATCCCGGTAATCAGTGTGAATCGAGTTGGCTTTGAGGAAGATCTTTCAGGAGTCAGCTCCGGTATTGATTTCTGGGGTTCGAGCTTTGTCGCAGGTCCTCAGGGAGAGTTCCTTTTCGAAGCACCTGAAGACAGATCTTCCGAGGAAGTGGTTGAGGTAGACCTTTACCGCTCTGAAAACGTGAGGCAGTGGTGGCCGTTCCTTCGTGACCGTCGTATCGACCAATATGGAGATATGACTAAAAGATTCCTCAAATAAAAACAATGGACAATACTATAGAAATAGAGGGCGTTCACCTGCATTATCGCGACACCGGAGAAGAGAATCTGCATCCTGTCATAATCATGCACGGCTGGGGTTGCAATGTTGATACAGTAGTCTCCATCGAGAATATCTTCAAGGGAAAGATGAGGGTGATCAACGTTGACCTACCCGGCCATGGAAAAAGTTCAGAACCACCCTCCGTATGGGGCGTAGAGGATTTCACCGTCCTTATAGAAAAGCTAATCGATCGTCTCGCTCTCGTAAAGCCTTCTTTGGTAGGTCACTCTTTCGGCGGACGAATTAGCATCCTTCTCAGCTCAAGAGGAGATGTGGATAAGGTTCTTCTGGTAGATTCGGCGGGAATAAAACCTAAGCGAAGCCTCAACTACTATAGAAAAGTATATACCTTCAAAGCCATAAAGCATATACTTATGTTCGTGCTTGGCAAGAAGAAAGGTATGGAGGCTGTAGAGCGTATGCGTGGCAGGAAGGGTTCTGCCGATTACCGTGATTCCTCTCCGAAAATGCGTGCCGTGATGAGCAAGTGTGTAAACGAAGATCTGAAACACGTAATGCCTTCGATCAAGGCTCCTGTCCTGCTGGTGTGGGGTGAGGATGATACCGCCACCCCTCTTTCAGACGCTCAGACCATGAAGCGTCTGATTCCCGATGCCGGGCTTGTCTCGTTTCCGGGATGCGGACACTATTCGTTTCTCGACAATCCTTTCGGCTTTAAAGCTGTAGTGAGCTCTTTCTTCAATATCTAAAATACCAAATCAAAAAAACGTGAACGCTTTCTCAATCGTAATCTACGTCATCTGCGGACTTTATATGCTGCTCAATTTCAAGCATGACATCCACATGCTGCAACAGAACAGCTACCGCATTGACCGCTACTGGAAATGGCTTAACCGTTCCGGTGATATTTCATCAACTTCACGACTGATCAATGTCGGAGCGTTGTTTCTTCTTTTCTCCACACTTTTGTCGCCCGCTGTAAATGCCCTTATAGTGGCTGCCGTCTGTTGCGTTCAGGCGGTCGCGATGTTCAGGAAGAAATTCAAGAAACCTCTCGTCTTCACCGCCCGTGTGAAACGTATCTACAGTGTATGCGCCTTTTTAGGCATTGCCCTCACTCTTGCGGTAATACTGACCGCAGGTCGTGGAGGCAGTGATGCATTCCTATATTATTCAGGAGGTCAGCTGAGTCTTGGAGTAATCCTTCTGCTATGTATATTCTCATGGATGATCGCGATTGCGGCTGTATGGATCCTGAAGCCGGTGGAGGCCTCCATTAACGCCAAATACCGCAATGAGGCTGTCTCGATACTCGAAAGCATGCCGGGTCTTAAGATCGTGGGCATAACCGGAAGTTATGGAAAGACCTCTACAAAACATTATCTCCAACGTATTCTTTCAGAGCGCTATGACGTGCTCATGACTCCCGGAAGCTACAATACTCCGATGGGGGTGATCCGTACAATACGTGAGATGATGAAGCCTTACAATGAGGTTTTCATTTGTGAGATGGGAGCAAAACAGGTAGGCGACATAAAGGAGATCTGCGATATGGTTCATCCTCAGATCGGTATTGTCACAGCCGTCGGTCCGATGCATCTTGAATCATTTAAAAGCATTGAAAACGTTCAGAAGACCAAGTTCGAGCTTATAGATGCTCTCCCTAAGGATGGATTCGGAGTCATAAACAACGATTTTGAATGGTGTGCCAACCGAAATGTCAATAATGTAGATGTCTTACGGTATGGAGTCTCAAATCCGGCAGGCTGCGACTATGTAGCGACGGAAGTTAAGTATTCGCCGGACGGAACCTCATTCACTGTCGAGGGCAAGGATGGCACACGCCTCGAACTACATACGAGACTTGTAGGGGAATGTAATATTTCCAACCTTGTCGCTGCGGTCATCGTGGCTTTGCATCTCGGTCTTACACATGATGAGATACGCCGGGCGGTAGATTCTATCGAACAGGTGGAACACCGGCTCAACGTGAAGCGTACTCCCGGAGGAGTCACCATAATCGATGATGCCTTCAATTCCAATCCGGCAGGATCACGCATGGCCGTAGATGTACTGTCTCAGTTCAGGACAGGAAAACGAATCATCGTTACACCCGGCATGATAGAGCTTGGAAGTGAGCAGGAAACCCTCAACCGTGATCTTGGAAAGCATATTGGAGAAAACGTAGATGTCGCGGTCATCGTAGGAGCTTACAACCGCAACGCTCTCGTTGACGGCATACGCTCTACAGACTTTGATGAGAAAAACCTGCATATAGTTGATTCTTTCGCAGACTCACAGACTCTCCTTTCGAAAATCCTTGCTCCCGGAGACACGGTACTATACGAAAACGATCTCCCGGACTCATTCAGGTAATGCATAATGCATAATTCATAATGCATAATCATATTACGCTGAAAGTATGTTGATAGGCCCGCTTGGTTTATTGCAAAATAATAATCCCGAACCGTTTTCCGATTCGGGATTTATTATTAGCCATATATTGGCTACATTTTTTCAATTGTCTTTAATTATGCTTTATGCATTAGATTATAGGTATGCCTCAAGCATCCTCTGAAGGTCGGCGGCGGAATGAACGCCGGCACCACGCCATTCGAGTTTATTGTTCTTGAAGATCATCAGTGTGGGCACTGACTGCACCATGTATTTAGCAGCAAGCTGCTCGTTCTTGTCGATATCGATCTTGATGATTCTTACCTTGTCGCCCATCTTCTCATGCAGTTCTTCAAGAATTGGATGCATCATTCGGCAGGGGCCGCACCAGGTTGCGAAAAAGTCTACGAGGACAGGTGTAGGAGATTGGATTATTTCTTCAAAAGTTTCCATAATTTAATTTTTAAGATTAATGTTTCTGCTTAAGGCTCAAAACTTAAAGCCTAAGTTTCCTTTATTATTTTTTACAATATTTAAACACTCTCACCACCCTTTTGGTTCACTCGGTCAGCGGATATACCCGGAAATTTTGTGAGACACAGCTTAGCGGGTCAGTCGAAGATTATCCTGAATGTGTCGGCATCCTTGAATGCCGGAAACTTTTCCCGGAAAGCGTGAAGCCTGTCGAGAGAAAGGGTCGCGTAGACAAGATCTCCTCCGTCAGGATCCGCCACCGAGATATCGTTTCCCTTGAAATCTATAGCAAGGGAAGTGCCGTCATATTCGATTTCCTTGACGTCTTTTCCTCTGCAGTCGACTCCACATACATATGCCTCGTTCTCTATGGCCCGCGCCATGAGCAGTTTCTTCCATGCCTCTACCCTCGCCTTCGGCCAGTTGGCTACAGCGATCAGAAGGTCATATTCATTCCCTACATTTCTGCACCATACGGGAAACCGAATGTCATAGCATACCACCAGTGCAATCTCCCATCCCCGGTATCTTACCTTAAGTCGTTTATTTCCGGGTGAAAGAAGCTTGTCCTCTCCCGCCATACTGAAAAGATGCCTTTTGTCTCCGAAATATTCCTCACCGTTGGGTTCGATAAAGAATGCTCTGTTGGCAAGAAGGCCTCCGGTGTCGGCAAGATAACTTCCGGCAATAGCGACATGGTATTTTCCTGCAAGCTGCTTAAGTCTAACTATTGTCTCCCCTGAATTTCTCTCGGCAAGTTCACGTACACTCTCCTTGTCGCCATACGGGCATCCGGTAGAAAAAGTCTCCGGAATAATCATAAGGTCGGTGGAAGGGTGCATCTTCTTCAGAGCTTCTTCAAGGTTCGCAAAGTTCTGCTCCTTGTCATTCCAAACTATCTCCTGTGGATACAGGCATACTTTAAGATCTTTCATCAGGGTATAAATTTATCAGGATACCGGGCAGCAAGTTTCCAGTCGGAATAATATTCTCTTATGGCTCTCATGTCAGTGTCTACATCTCCAGTGGGCTGATATGTCTTGCTTATCTGAATGTGCTTCCTGCTATAATCGATGACACCGAGCAATATCGGCACTTTGGCTCCGTAAGCGATATATAGGAATCCCGTCTTCCACTGGTCGACAGCACTTCTTGTGCCCTCCGGTGTCACTGCCAGATTGACATACGGCTCTGTCTCGAACAGTCTGATAATCCTCTCTGTCAGCGAACCTTTCGACTTTTCTTTTGACCTCTCTACAGGAATGCCGCCGAAGTATCGCATAAGATACTTCAAGGGGAAGAAAAACCAGAAACTTTTCATAAGAAAGTTGGCTTTCCTTCCCACCGAACGATAGGCCGCCAATCCGAGAATAAAATCCCAGTTAGACGTGTGAGGAGCCACGCATATCACACATTTATCATATACCGGAACAGTAATGTCAAATGTCCATCCGGTCATTTTCAATGCGAGTCTCCAGATATTCATAACTTGTGATCTGTTTGTTGTCTTTTTGCGTAAAACGTAAAACGCTTCACGCATTGACCTTGTTTGCTTCCTTTACAGACTGCGGCACGGCCTCGTTGAAGAGCTTCAATGCCGCAGATATTTCTTCATTGAAATCCTTGCGTATTTTCTCGAAAAGCTTCTTGAAGAATTCACCCTTAGCCTTCTTGTATTCCTCTACATTGGCGAATCCTTTCACGCCACGGTCGAAAAAACGGTTGGCGTTTGCTTTTGCGGCACCGGTAGCGCCAAGCACCTTTGCCACCGCTACGGAGATCTTTTCACGGTCAGCACCTTCTACGTTGTAGTATACTGTCATCATCTCGTCGCACATTGATGCGCCGACTGCCTCTACGGCTTTCTTAAACTGCTGTTTATTCATCGTCTTAATATTTTAGTTTTTTATATTATTTCCATCGCATGCTTGGTTTGACGTGCGGTGTTTATGCCTATATAACACTCAACCTGCCGTATTTTGTTCTATGAAACATTAAAGCACTTCATACGTTCTAATAGAAAGTGATAATTTCTTTCAGGAATACTGATGGAAAAATCATATTCCGCATGCGCCCGCATGAATAATGAATATAGGCGTGTGAGTAAAGAAAAGAAATAGAAAAGAAACGATCAATGAAAAAACTGCATTTATTGATAATACTCTTCATCTTAGGACTCGGATTGGGTTTCGCGGTGTCTCAAAGCGACACCGAGCCAAGAAAAGCTCCTACTTTTGAAGACGCCATAGCCATTATAAAGAAATACGAGGGACTTAGCGGACCAAGCCACTGGCCTTTCGTGGGGTATGGACATAAAGTGATGCCGGGAGAGAAATTCACCCGGGGAAAGAAACTTACCGAGGCTGAAGCCGACGCCCTCGCACGCAAGGATTATGCCAAGTTATGTGCGAAATACCGTGAATTCGGCACAGACAGCCTGCTGCTGGCTGCACTTGCATACAACTGCGGCCCCGGCGTTGTGGCAAAGTCAAGCGTTCTTGCTAAATTAAAAGCCGGAAATCGCGACATAGAGGCTTCGTATATAGCCCATAGCCGTTACAGAGGGAAACAGCTCTCCCAGCTCAAACGGCGCCGTCAGGAGGAACTTGCAACCCTTTTTGTTAAGGATCCTACTACTCTGATCCAAGAGATAGAAGGAGAAATAGGAGTTGAAATACAGCATACAGAGGCATCCGCCATGTCGCTTGAAGAGTCTTTCGGTAGCACCGATTCAATCCGTCATCATTCGTCTGCTCATAATAACGACTCCGGAGGTATGACAGATTCCAGAGATGACACAAGTGATGAATGATAATTTATAGTAAACGCGTAAAATCTATATAGAAATGAATAGATTGATAAATAGAAAGAACATCATAAGATTTTTTGCTACTTCGGCAGTAATTCTATCCTCACTTACTGTAGCATCATGTCATGATGCTAAAGCTACAAAGGAAACCGCCGAGTCTTCTCTCGGAGATCCCAGGCCTGATGACGCGCTCAATAAACTGATGCGTTCGCTTGCCGAAGGAGATGCCCCCGGATTTGCGGCTCTTTGCGTCTACCCCATCGTAAGGCCCTATCCACTAAAGGATATAGAGGACTCATTGGCAATGGTCGATTATTTCCCTATCCTGATCGACATGCCGCTGCGCGAAAGAATGAAAAAAGGAAAGCTTGATGAATGGTCTAACTATGGATGGAGAGGCTGGAGCATAGGTGATGATCGCCCTATATGGTTTGACGAAGGTGTTCAGTTTATCGACTATCAGTCACCGGCGGAGACCGGACTTCGCAAGATGCTCGCGAGAGAGGAGCTAAAGACTCTTGCACCTGCGTATCGCGACGGTTGGACTCCTGTCATGACTCTGATACAGACCGATGGTCATTCCGTGATACGCATAGACGCCAACGGGGATGAATACCGTATGATGGCTTTTGACAATACAGTGGATGTCTCCGGAAAACCTTCAATGTTCCTGCTCGGCTCTTTAAGAGAGGAAGGCTCCGCCGGGTCGCGGACATTCGAGTTTGCCGATTCAATAGGCACAAAAGCCGAATATAGTCCTGACAGCGAAGCTTCGGACAGGGTGTTCTTCTCCGGTCCGAAAGCTGCCTGCAGGGAGATGAATGTGCGTCAGGGATACTGGCGTGACGTGGTGCGTCATTAAGGGTTGTCTCCATTAGAATTTGATTTTCGCCATATACCTCTCATACATGAAAAATGATAAATTAGACCTCGCCTGGCGTCTCGTTGAGAACACGGGCGCCAACGTGTTCATAACCGGTAAGGCCGGAACCGGCAAGACAACTTTTCTGAAACGCCTGAAGGAGGAAAGCTCCAAAACAATAGCTGTGCTGGCTCCAACAGGCATCGCCGCTCTCAACGCGGGAGGAATGACGATCCACAGTTTCTTTCAGCTTTCCTTTTCTCCTTTTATTCCGGGAATCGGACAAGCCGGAGGGAACTCCCGATTAAGTAAATATTCGAAGAAAAAGATAAAGCTTCTCCGAAGCATAGACACAATCGTGATCGACGAGATAAGTATGGTCCGCGCCGATATTCTCGATGCCATAGATTCGAAACTCCGCCGATATCGCAATGCGTCACTACCTATGGGTGGAGTACAATTGGTGATGATCGGCGATATTCAGCAGCTTCCGCCTGTAGTGCGTGAGGATGAGTGGCGCCTGCTCAGTGAGCATTACAGTTCTCCTTATTTCTTTGACAGCCATCTTCTTCGGGAGACTCCTTTCGAGACAATAGAGCTGACGAAGGTATATCGTCAGAAAGATCAGGATTTCATAGGAATACTTAATGCCATACGAGAGAACCGTGTTGACAGTAAAGTGCTCGGAAAACTCAACGAGAGATATATCGCAGGTTTCAATCCTAAGGATGAGGAACGTTATATCCGTCTGATGACCCATAACCACCAGGCACAGATCGTCAACGATAAGCATATGTCAGCTTTAACGACAAGAAAACATGTCTTTAAGGCTGAGATAGAGGGAGATTTTCCGGAATTGATCTATCCTGCTGAGGCAGAGCTTGTTCTAAAGGAGGGCGCACAGGTAATGTTTCTGAAAAACGATATTCAGGGAACCCATCGTTACTATAACGGGACGATCGGACGTGTCAAAAGCATCTCCGAGGGTGGAAAAATCATCGTTACACTTGATGATGGTACCGCTCCCATAGAGGTCGAGAAAGAGATGTGGGAAAATGTTGCCTATACAGTCGATGAGAAAACGAAGGAAATGAAAGAGAAGGTTATGGGTCGCTTCTCTCAGATCCCTCTAAGAGCGGCATGGGCCATCACTATTCATAAGAGTCAGGGACTCACATTCGAAAAAGCAATCATAAACGCTTCGGGAGCATTCGCACACGGACAGACATATGTGGCGCTTAGCCGGTGTCGAAGCCTGGGAGGATTGGTTCTCGACAGTCCGTTACCCCAGTCCGCTATTATCTCAGACGCAACCGTAACACGGTTCGAGATGGATTGCAATGCCAATGAAGCTGACGAGCACAAGGTAATCCGATTGCAGAATGACTTCAGCCAGAGGCTCGACCTCGAAATTCCTGACCTGTCAGGCCTCCGAAACTCTCTTGACACCCTTCATCGTGTCCTTCAGATAAGCCATGCTTCCGCCTTCCCCAAGGTAACTGCCGAATTCGGTGAGATGCTTGCCGGCCCGTTCAAAGATCTTTCTGATGTCTCACTTAGATTTCAGCAGCAGTTACGAAGGATGGTATCTCAGGATGCAACCGTAGAAACTATCTACAATCGCCTAAAGGCCTCTGCGTCTTACTTCCTCTCCAAACTTGATCCTATAGTGGATTTCCTGAGAGGCATACCTCAGGAGATCGATAGCAAGGAGTCGCGGAAAAAATTTGAGGATGCTATGGGAATAGTGGAGTATGAAGTCAATTTCAAGTATGCCCTTCTTGAGGCAACTCTTAAGAAAAGAATCACACCGGTGGAATTC
>JAIEBK010000086.1 GCA_029070945.1 Muribaculaceae bacterium | reverse complement strand
TTCTATGATTTCGTCAAATGGAGAATCAGATGTAGTTGCTCCATACGCCGAGGATCTGATGCAGCTGCGGGCTTGCAGTAGTACGGAAGTCGGTCAGCATAGTGTCGCCGGAAACATTCACGAAACGAAGGATCGAGTCGAAGGAAACGTCAAGCGTTACGAGCTGCGGGTTCTGTGCTACATTCACTCTCTGGAGCTGGTTGAAGTTGCTCAGAGTAACGGTAGAAAGGTTGTTGTACTGGAGGTCAACGAATGCAAGGTTCTGGCAGTTTTCAACAGAGAACTGAGTCAGTGAGTTGTAGGGGAGCCAGAGGTCGCTCAGCATAGGACATCCGCTGATACCGAAGCTTGTCATGTGGTTGTCGCTTGCAAGCAGAGTGAAGAGAGCGGGAAGATTCTGAAGATAAAGCTTAGAGATCTTGTTGTCGCTCACGTTGAGGTTCTGGAGTGAAGTCAGACCTGAGAGGGAAACCTGCTCGAGCTCGTTGTAGCTTGCATAGAGGTGCTTCAGCGCTGTGCAGTTGGTTACGACCAGCTGTTCCAGACGGTTGCTCATTACGTTAAGGGTCTCGAGGTTTGCTGAATTTGCAACATCAAGCGATACAAGGAAGTTGCTTGAGATATTGAAGCTCTTCAGCAATGGAACTCCGCTGAGGTCAACTTCAGAAAGACGGTTGCGGTAAAGCTTAAGTGTCTGAAGAGAAGGACAAGCTTTTGCAGAAAATTCCTTGAGCTGGTTGCGGCCGGCATTAACTTCAACAAGCGCGGGGCAATTGTCTACGATAAGGCCGCTGAGCTGATTATCAGTAACGTCAACCTTTGTAAGGTTGGGGAAGTTGCTGAGGTCAAGTGTGCCCTGAAGTTTCTTTCCTTTGAGATCGATTTCAGTAACACTACCGTTTTCCATCTTGATGCCGGCCATATTGCCGAGGCTGCTTCCGTTGAGTGTAATCGACTGGTCATTCTGTGCGATGAATGACTTGAGTGACTGGATTGCTTTCTTTTCTACTTTCGACTGAGCGAATGCGCTGCCGCTTAGGGTGAGTGCCGCAGCAAGAATCAGAAGGGTTCTTTTCATAACTTTAGGATTTTTAGTGTTTTTGTTCATTTTCATTGGTTTTAGACCCTGCCCCGGTTGGGGAGGTGTGGTGGAATCGTTCGCGGAATGCCGGTGCTCTTGTTTCTGTTTATGCACCCGTTCCCTCGCGGTTTCATACTTAAAACGCTTGGGAGTTTTAATGGTTTAACAAATTACATTTTTTTTTTAAATTTTCTAAAAAATGAACCTATACCTCTATATATGCGTTGTAGTGGTATCAGAATCTTAGTCTGGCCATCACCTTTAAGACAAGACTGACCTCGGCAAGTCAAGAAGAATGGTTCATGTTTAAGTTTTCTAATTTTAACGGTTAATGTTTAAGTTAGTAAAAAAAGATTTTGATATAGTTGATCGTAATGACGTTCTTAATTTTTATTATTATAAACACACTTCAACAGCAAACCCGATGATAACAATACTTAAGATATTACTCGTTGTCGTGCTACTGATCTCAATGACTCTTGTGCTACTGATGATCGGACACGTGGCTCATCCGGAGGATTCCTCTACAAAGGAAGACCGAGACCGTCTTCTGCATGATGTCGAGACACGTGAACGAGTGATAACATCCAACAGTATTTTCCATCAGTTCTTCGCCCGTTCGCAGCGCCGTGCATCAAAGTAGGTCAGAAAAAATCAGTCGAAAGTCCTGTCGGTCTGCTGCACATCTTCTTTAAGCACCTCCGAAGCCAGGGTGAAACTTATATTCCCTTTAGTTTCATAATTCGGATTACCGTTTATATTAAGCCTCAACACTTTTCTTGTATTCGGCCTCACAGTTACCGATGTGGTGAAGGTCTCTTTAGCGTCGACTCCCTTATGCCACGTAAATTCGAGATTGAAAGTCTCAGAGTCTGCAAGGAGGTTATACATTGAGTAAATTCCGCTCCATTCAGTATTTTCATTCGAAAGCTTAAGATCCTTGGGAAACCTCAGAAGCTGTTCCTTACTCTTTTCCCTGAGCGCATCCGACCTTGTCACATCCCTTACAGTCACATATCCGCCGGGTAGGCCCGCGATCTCGAATTTCAGTCCGAAACTCCTGTAATCCATTTCTATATTTACGGATTCGGAAATTTCCGGATCAAAACCGCTGAATGTTCCATAATACCTTTTGACAAGCGGATACCATACCACCCCGTATCTTGTCTCCATATCACTGCCTCCGATTATATCCGCAGCCCCTGAAGCAAGCTGATGGAAATAATTCCTTTTGTTGTCTGCAATGATGTTTCCGTCGGTATCTAATTCAGATGCGGAGTAACGGAACCGGTCAAGATAGGTCTTCCGATAGCCCGATGGAGTACCTGTGATATTCTGCTGGTAATTTATCTGAAAAGGCTGGTTATAGCTATTGTTGTTCAGAAACAGATTATCCTTGTCTTCCACTACTATGCCGGACTCAAACCTGTAGGTATATCCGGTATAGACATCTATATTTATGTTTCCACCTGCCAGAAACAGACCATAGGCATATTTCTCTTCCACTGCATTTGCAATGCCCTTTTTGGTTCTGAACACATTTATACCTACGAATGTCTCTCCGTAATCAGCGCGCAAAAGAGGCTCTTCCGACTCGCTGACATAGTCACCGCCGAGCGACATCCTTACAGTCTTCTTTATGCTTTTGCCTCTCTCTCCATTGCCCCTTATGTTTCCGGACATCTGAGGCTCCGGATCGTTATGGCATGACGACACGCATCCTACGATAAGCAGCAGCAACATGCCATTTATAAGTCTTTTCATGATGTTATGTTAAGTTTAACTTCTGATGATCAATCTCACTTCAGGTAAGATTCTTAAGAGTTCTTATGGCTCCGTCCATATCCTTGCTTCCGAACACATAGCTTCCGGCCACCAATACATCAGCTCCGGCTTCGGCGAGCAAAGCTCCAGTCTCGGCATTGACACCGCCGTCGACCTCTATCAAAGCCCCGGAACCACTCGAATCCCTCAGAGCCTTCAGTTTCCTCACCTTCTCAAGAGTATGCCTGATGAAGGGTTGGCCACCGAATCCGGGCTCCACCGACATTATAAGCACCAGGTCAAGATCCGAGATTATGTCTGTCAGAGTATCGACAGGAGTCGCAGGATTCAGGGTGACACCGGCCATCATTCCAGCTTCATGGATATGCTGTACCGTGCTATAGAGATGAAGACAGGCCTCCTGATGCACATTCATGATGGCGGCTCCCAGATCACGGACATGTCCGATCCATTTCTCGGGCTCTACGGTCATCATATGCACGTCAAGCGGTTTCGTGCATTTTCCTGCCACACCCTGAAGCACAGGAAATCCAAAAGATATGTTCGGGACAAAGACTCCATCCATCACGTCGAGATGAAGGAAGTCTGCTTCCGAGGCGTTGATCTTTTCTATTTCCTTGCCGAGACTAAGGAAGTCTGCGGCAAGAAGTGACGGCGAAATCTTCATTTATTCGTTATCTTTCTTCGTATCGTAGTTTTTCTTCCTGAACGCATTATAGATAATATATAGGATGCAGACACCAAAAAGCGCATAGCCGGCATATGTCAGGTATCCGTTATATTGCTCTACTTTTTCAAACAGCTCATCGGGCGATACATGCAGCGACAGCCAATAACCCAACCCCGCCAGTATCGCGTTCCATACCAAAGCTCCGAGTGTGGTAAATAAAGCAAATACACCTATATTCATTTTTGAGAGTCCGGCCGGAATGGATATCAACTGGCGTATGGCTGGAATCAAGCGTCCGATAAATGTTGACACGGCGCCATGTCTGTCAAAATATGCCTCAGCCTTATCCACCTTGGCCCTGTCTATCAAACAGGCATGACCGAACCTGCTGTCGGCAAACGCATATACAATCGGCCGTCCGACCCACAAGGAAAGGAAATAGTTGATGAAGGCCCCGCATAAAGCGCCGAGGGTTGCCATGATGACCACCACAAAAATATTCATGTCGCCTCCCGCTCCCGTATTGGTACATGCAAGATAGGCGGCCGGAGGCACCACCACCTCGCTCGGGAACGGTATGAAACTGCTCTCAATGATCATGAAGAGAAACACGAAAAGATAATTTGCGTTCTCTACAAACCATTGAAAAAACTGCGATGCGTCAAACATGCTTGCAAGTATCATTACTGTCTATATTCTTTTTACGATTATTCAAATTAAACAAAACTTCAGACGGAATCCCGACTTTTCTGCAAATATAGCGATAATATTCTGTTCGTACAATAATAAATCGCTATTTTTGATGATTCTTCAGCAATTTATGTACGTTTTCAATAAAATCTCCATACTCCATGTCGTATGGGAGCCAATTAATCGGGATGCCTCTCTTTTCCATTCCTCTCCACCACGTCATCTGCCGCTTGGCAAACTGATGGATCGCGATCTCCAGCTGTCTGCGCATCTCTTCATATGAAAGCCTGCCGATGACGTGAAGCGTCACGAATTTATATTCCAGTCCGTAATAAATAAGATCTTCAGGATCAACGCCTCCATCGATCAGACTTCTTATTTCATCGATCATCCCTTCCTCAAGCCTCGCGTCAAGCCGCCTGCTGATTCCGGCACGTCGTGCATCACGGGGGATATCAAGGCCGATAACAATACTTCGCAGCGGTCTGGCGGAAGACCTGTCTGCAGCCTCCGCCTCCTCCGGATGCATGTCATAGTAATGCTGTATCTCGATGGCACGCAACGCCCTCTCACGCGTGTCGACATCCGTAGAGTTATGGAGCGTCTTATATTGCCGAAGTATTTCCGTGAGTTCCTCAAGGCTTTTGCCTGACAACTCGGAACGAAGCTTCTCGTTACGCTCCACCTCCGGCATGACAAGTCCGGAAAGCGCGGCCTCCACATACATTCCGGTGCCTCCGCACAGGACCGGAAGTTTCTCTCTCTCCAGAATATCGGCCTTCGCCTTTCGGAAATCCGTCAGAAATCTGTGCAGGTTATATTTGTCGCCGGCATCCGCTATGTCAATGAGATGATATCTGATATCTCCGTATTCCTTCAGATCCTTACCTGTTCCGATGTCCATGCCTCTGTATACCTGACGGCTGTCGCCACTTATGATTTCACCGTCAAAGGCTCCGGCGATCTCAACGGCACGGCGTGTCTTTCCGCAAGCCGTCGGTCCTACGACGGCTATCACTTCAGCTCCCGGCATGACTTCCTCCCGATACTTTTCTTTACTGGACATCATTTTCGAACCGGGCTGCCGTTTCTCCTTCCGGAAATCTCCCTGAGAAACTTCTTAAGCCTGAAAAATCTTGTGTCACTGTTGAAATCAGCTATGCGAAGCCACTTGTCGTCCTGCAGATCAAGCTCACACTTCCTTACATCGGCCAGAGAAAGACTTCCCCGATACGATTTGATCCTGTTTTTACGATAACCTTCCTCATCGAAGATCTTCTCGGTGAGGATAATGGTAGACAATCGGGAAATATCGGTCAGAGCATTGGTCGCCATTTTGGATGGCGTATCGTTGTAAATTCTCTTTATCTCATCGAAATGGACCCATTCACCCGGCATCCCCAGATCCTTGTAGTCGGAGATGTCTCCGTCAAGAAAATAGAAATATCTCAGCAGTGTGTGCTTGTCTACTCCGGCCAGAGGTCGCCCGAAGAAAAACTTCAGCATGCCGCCCTTCAGATTAGTCATGTTCTCAACGATTGGCTTCACCTCGGATGTAGGTATGCCGTTGACTGTACGCTTGGTGATGAAAGGGGTATCGATCACACCCTTCACCTGATTCAGACGGTCAAACGCGTTCCTGTCCATATACATGTATTCTCCACATATGACATAAAAGCGCAGGTAGGTCCGGGCGGTTACGTCGCGAAGTTCTTCCGGAGTTATGATCTCGTTATGCTCCTGAAGATCAAGATACAAGTTATAATAGCGTATCATGAAGAAGATCTCGTCGAGAATGACCATAATGACCACAATCCAGACGAATACATACCAGTCACGCGCGTTTCTGTTGATGCTCACATATACATTAAGGTAATAATACCAGACGACGGCCGTGAGGACTGCGAAAACCACTGCGAGGTTTTTCAGCTGTATGTCCATTTCCTTATTTGAGATCAGTCCGAAATAGCCACGTTCCCTCTCATTGCCATACACCATACGGAAGCGTTTGTATGAAGGCATGTGGTTTCTGAAGAAAAGAGCGAACAAAGTCACCGCCAGACCGGTAGGAAGAAGAAGGAGCGACGGGAGATACGGATCATTGAAAAAGATCATTTCATCAGGAAACGAATACAGTCCCAACACCTGGATCACAACAAGCAGAATACTCAGGAATGTATAGCAGACAAGTGTATACAGCATGGTCTCAACCACCACCATGCAGCCTCGCTCGCCCGTCACGCTATTGTTCCAGAGCATCGTGTAGAGCATCGCGCTCAGCACCAACGAGACTACCGGAGCCATATAGAACGGCACCATATGCGATCCACACATTACCAACCCTATGCACAACAGTGATATGGCGAGATTCCGCCATAGGTAGTAAAGCTGCATGCTGTTGATCTTTCTTAAGTCTTCCATATAGATCTGAGGTCGAATTTTTCCGTTGGTATTACTTATTTGCTTAGGTTCGTGTCAAGGAAATCCACTATTCTTCTGTATAGCTGTGTCCTCGCGTTGCAGGTGCGAAGCGAATGATCCATGCCTGTGAAGACCATCATGTCAAACAATCGGCCCTCATAGCTAAGCTTGGAGGTATATTTCAGTGTATTGTAGAAATGCACATTGTCATCACTCGATCCGCTCATGATAAGGAGGCGTCCCTTAAGCCTATGGCTTCTTCCGATAGCGGAAGACTCGGCATATCCCTCTTCGTTCTGCGCCGGTGTGCGCATGAAGCGTTCTGTATAGATACTGTCATACCAGCGCCAGTCAGTGACAGCGGCCATAGCCACTCCACACTTGAAAGGAGAGTCTTCGGCAGACATTTCCATCAATGTCATATAGCCGCCGTAGCTCCAGCCAAAGAGAGCCATCCTGCTTGCATCGACATACGGTAGTGCGGCTATCGCTCTGGCTCCGGCAATCTGATCCTGCGTCTCATAACGCCCGAGATGCATATATACGCTCTGCTGCCAAGCCGCACTCCGGCCTCCTGTGCCGCGTCCATCTACGACAGCCACCACATAACCCGACTGAGCTATGAAATTGAGTCCGTCAAGATGCCACCTGTTGGTCACCTCCTGCGAACCCGGGCCATTGTACTGATACATCATCAGCGGATATTTCTGCGAAGCGGAGAATCCTGACGGCTTCATGATCATGGCGTTCATTTCTTCGCCGGCGTCGTTCCTGACAGTAGTAAGCTCAAACTTGGGAGCGCTGCTATATCTGGATGCATATGTGCTGTTCATCTCAAGTTCACTCACCTTTTTGCCTGCCGTACTCCACACCGTATACTGAGGAGGGGTGTTCAGGTCGCTCCATGTCCTCACATAATAGGTCATGTCCTTACTGAACGAGCATGACTCCCATCCCGGAGTATCATGAAGGAGCTTCATCACACCCTTGGCATCTATCGAGGCTACGTTTCGGTTGACCGCGCCCAGCTTGGTGGTCTGCACAAAATGAGTTCCGGCCGCGGACTTACCGTAGTATGCCGTCACATTGAAATCGCCATTGCTTATCTGACGGAGCTGACGACCATTGTAACTGTATTCGTACAGGTGCGTCCAGCCACTCCTGTCGGATGCTATCACGAAAGAGTCCGTACCGTAGTTCACCATATTATAGACATCATTGTCTATCCAGGCCTTGCTCTGTTCAGAATATACCTGAGTGGCAACGGTAGACGCCGGATTGACGCTATAGATCCTGAGATCGTTCTGGTCTCTGTTGAGTTTCATCACCATAAGGCGCTCTCCTTTACCGTCAAACCGGATGTCCGGAACGTAATCATCATTTCCGAGCTTAACATCCATCTCCTTGGTGACTCTCGAGTTCAGATCGTAGGTATGCACCGAAACCCTGGAATTAGGATACCCGGGAAGAGGGTACTTATAGGTGAAGGATTCCGGATAGGGATCGCCGAGAGGATCCTTATCGCAAAAAGAACGGTAGTCATCAAAGCTGTATGAAGGCACGTCACTCTCGTTCCACTTTACGAAGGCAAGCATCTGGTCGTCGCCGCTCCAGCATAAGGTGCACTGAATTCCGAATTCCTCTTCATACACCCAGTCCGGGGCTCCGTTCGTGATCCTGTTGACGGCTCCGTCGGTCGTGACCGCTATATCGGTTCTGTAGTCAAGATTGGAAATGAAGACATTGTTGTCCCTTACATAGGCAATCCGCAGACCATCATGCGACATGGTGGCTCCACGCTGAGCTCCCTTTTCGGAGACCCGCTGCATAGTGCCGCGCATGGTATCATACACGTAATATTCCGCTGTGAAGCTATAGCGCCAGATTCCTTTTACGTCATTCCAAAGAAGAATCTTACGACCGTTTTCCGACACCTGATACCCGGCGAATGAATCGATCTTCACATCACCCTTCACTGCATCGAGGTCAAAAAGAGTGCCTGTCTTTTTGCCGGTCTCGTAGCTATAGACATCTATTTTTCGACCATCTTTGCTTACCATACTGTATGTCTTCCCGTCAGAAAGAGGTCGCATCTCTCCTATCCCGGCCGGAAGGCATATCTTTCTGTCACAGTAATCTTCGGCCTTAAGCGGCCCCGCCGCCGAAGCAGCAGTAGCCATACCGCTTATTACAGCCAGAACAAGGGTCTTCTTCATTATGAAGTTGTTTAAACTTATTTACGAATTCCAAAAATCAACAAGAAGTTTTTAACCTCAGGATTTTCAATCAATAGGAACGGGCGAAGATCACACGTCGTGCCGAAGGCTTCCCTGTCACCATGCATACGCCGGGGGTAGTGTCACCTTCGAAAGGAATGCAGCGGATCGTAGCTTTTGTCTCCTCCTTGATTTTCTCCTCAGTCTCAGGAGTGCCGTCCCAGTGAGCAAGAATGAAACCGCCCTTTTCGATCTTCTCCTTGAATTCCTCGTAAGTATCCGCGGTTGTTGTCATCTCCTCCCTGTATTTTCTGGCTTTCTCGAGAAGATTCTTCTGGATATCCTCAAGCATGTCGGCTACAGTATCCTCAATTCCATCGAGCGGTAGCGTTTCCTTCTCAAGGGTATCACGGCGCATCACCTCGACGGTGCCGTTCTCAAGATCACGCGCACCGATCGCAAGCCGCACAGGCACACCCTTCACCTCGTAGTCGGCAAACTTGAATCCCGGACGCTTGTTGTCTGCATCGTCATACTTGACGCTTATTCCCTTTGCCCTGAGATTCCGGACAATGCTGTCCACCCTTTCCGAAATCTTACCGAGACTTTCGGCATCCTTATAGATCGGCACAATCACAACCTGTATAGGCGCGAGATGCGGGGGGAGCACCAGTCCGTTATCGTCGGAGTGCGTCATGATCAATGCTCCCATGAGGCGTGTGGATACACCCCACGAAGTAGCCCAAACGTATTCGGGTTTGTTATCTTTGTTTATATATGTCACATCGAATGCCTTCGCAAAGTTCTGGCCGAGGAAGTGGCTTGTACCGGACTGAAGGGCCTTGCCGTCCTGCATCATCGCCTCGATAGTAAAGGTGTCTACCGCTCCCGCGAATCTCTCATTCGGAGATTTTACACCCTTGATCACCGGAACAGCCATATAATTTTCGGCGAAATCAGCATAGACATCGAGCATCTTTCTTGCCTCAGCCTCAGCCTCTTCCCTTGTGGCATGAGCGGTGTGGCCTTCCTGCCAGAGGAATTCAGCAGTGCGGAGAAACATCCTTGTCCTCATCTCCCAACGCATCACGTTGGCCCACTGGTTGACGAGAATGGGGAGGTCGCGATATGAATGTATCCAGTTCTTATATGTATTCCATATGATAGTTTCCGAGGTAGGACGTATGATGAGCTCCTCCTCGAGCTTAGCTTCCGGATCAACAACCACACCATTGCCGTCAGGATCGTTCTTCAGGCGATAATGTGTCACTACAGCGCATTCCTTTGCGAAGCCTTCTACATGCTCGGCCTCGCGACACAGGAATGACTTAGGAATAAGGAGAGGGAAATATGCATTCTGATGACCGGTGGCCTTAAACATATCGTCGAGCGTACGCTGCATTTTCTCCCATATGGCATACCCGTAGGGTTTGATCACCATACAGCCTCTCACTGCAGACTGCTCAGCAAGGTCGGCCTTGACGACGAGCTCATTATACCACTGGGAGTAATTGTCAGATCTTTTTGTGAAGTTCTTAAGTTCTTTTGCCATGATTGTGCAAATATTTTGTTACTTGTCAGTATTTTTCATTGATTGAAGACATTATCCGGCAACAAGCCTGAGACTGCCCGACTGTTAACGCAGACGGTCGGCCGCCCTGAGTTTCTTCTGGTCGCCTGTTATAAGACGGCAGGCCAAAATATCTCCGATCAAGGCAACGAGAGGCGCACATATGAATACGCTCCAGGAGACATCGGCCTTGAAATCGGATGCGAAACCTGACGCGGTGAATACCGCGATGATACCGGCAACGGCCGCAAACAGAGCAGAGACAAGAGCCACCTTTTTCTGCAGGTTAAGATTCTTGAAGCAGAAGATGTCAATTAGCGGAAGGATGCCCGCAAGAAGCGACATGATGAAAAGTATTACCGTACTGATTCCGACAGCCTCGTCGGGCGCCGTGGCTATACCCTCGCGCGAAATGCCTAAGGCAGTGATATTGAATGTATAGTCTGCCGCCTGAATCTGTCCGAGCGAACAAAAAGAGAAAATTCCCATCATTACTCCTGCAATCAGAAGCATGACACTCTGCCATCTCTGTATTACCATTTCTTATCTATATTTTCGTTTTTATTATCGTTTCTTCCAAAAATGAAAAAAGTATTATGCTTTGTAAATCACATATTATCCCTAACAAACTGCAAAATTAATAAAAAATATGGAGTTTTCAACGTTTTTTGGCATTTAATTTGTTCTTATTTATGTGACGTGACCTTTTTCACTGCGTCATCCTCATAAATTATAAAGAAAAATGAAAGATAAAGTCAAATATTCTCTTCCTGTTCAGATAAAGATGCTTCTTGAGGCAGGCCGCTACAAGGACAGTTTCACCCTTCTTCGCCGCCGGCTGACAGAGGTCCCCCTGACCGGTGCGCTCAACCGTGTGTCTCAGGCAGAAAGCACCTACCGCTTTATGCTTGACTACTTCGCACGCGGGCTTGCCGATCCGGGCCGGGAAGACATGCTGGCTTCATTGCGTCATGAAATTCTTGACATAGCCCAGAAGATCGACAAGGACATATGCGCCACAGATTCGCCGGAGCTGTTTTTTTCCACACTCCGCATGTGCAGGCTTCGTCCCGCCTCGCTTAAGGCATCTATTGACAAAATCATAGAACTTAAGGCGATGTCTGATCTCGCTTTAAGTTCCGGGCAGTATCCGGATTCACTCATGTCTCAGATCGAAACGGAGGAAGAAAAGATGTTCAATATTCTTTGGACCGCCGACTCCCTGCGTCCGGAGGAATATACGGCAGTAGAGTCGGCTGCTCTCAACGGCACACTCCCCTACACGTCTTCCGCCCTTGCAGTAGCGGCTGCGGGCCTCTCGCTTATGAGATATTATTCCGGAGACGCATTCATGATGCTTATTGCCCTTTCCAAAGCTGAGGACATTCGGATTTCAGCAAGGGCGCTGGCAACTCTTGTCCTGGCTTTGAGCAGATGGACGAACGTCGCCATTGACGACCGGCGACTAATACAGGCCCTGCAGTCGCTTACAGACATCGCAGGGATGAACGAAAAAATACGGAATATTGTCAGGACAACGGTCCGCACACGCGATACCGACAGGGTATCGCGAAAGATGCAGCGGGAGGTGATTCCCGGACTCATGCAGTTCGGACCCGACATAATCCAGCGGCTGAAAAAGACTTCAGAGGAGTCTTCTTTCTCAGATCTTGAGGCCAATCCGGAATGGGAGGAACTGCTCCGGAATACAGGACTTGAAGAAAAACTAAGGGAACTCACCGAGATGCAGTCGGATGGCGCCGACGTAATGATGGTAGCCTTCTCCAACCTAAAGAATTTCCCCTTCTTCCGACAGGTCCGCAACTGGTTTCTGCCCTTCACCGTACAGCATCCCATGCTCCGGACGCTTCAGACCATTGATGACGACGGAGTGTCATCGATGCTCGAGATGAGCGGCATGATGTGTGATTCAGATAAATACTCCTTCGCTTTCTCATTGGCATCTATGCCGGCGGCTCAGCGAAGCATGATGCTTTCGCAGATGCATGCACAGACCGAACAGATGAAAGAGCAGATCCAGGAGTTGAAAGCGCTCAAGTCCGGAATGGAATTCGAGGAGGAGCTGACACGCTATTTCCGCGACCTCTATCGTTTCCACAAGCTGTTTCCGAAACGCGGCGAGTTTTTCGACCCGTTTGCATCCGCTCTTGACTTCACGTCGATTCCTGTCGTGTCTGAAATCATGGAATCCACCGATGATGTAGCTCCTATCGCTGAATTTTATTTCAAGCGCGGTTATTACGCGGAAGCGCTTCCGCTTCTTCAGACCGTAGCCCGGACTTCTTCATCGAGTCCGCATGTATGGGAGAAGATAGGATTCTGTCTTGAAAAAGCTCCTAATGGCAATCAGGAGGCTATAGAGGCTTATATGAAGGCTCAGCTTTTCAATCCTGACAGCAGATGGATAGCGCGCAGGCTCGGCGTATGCTATCGAAGGGAGGCTGATTACCGGAACGCAATAGAGTATCTTGAATTGGCCCGTCCCGAAGACGGAGCTTTCGACCGGAATCTGTCGCTCCTTATCGCCGACACCCTTATGGAGGCGGAGAAATGGGAAGATGCGCTGCGTGAGTTGTATAGGATCGACTACGAGACTCCCGACGATCCGGATGTAACACGCCGAATGGCAAGATGCGCTTTCCGCGCGAACGATCTTGAAAAGGCTGAGTCATTTGTCAGGATGATTCCCGACATAAACCTTTCCGAGGATGACTATCGACTGATGGGACACATCGCCTTCCTAAGGAAGGATATGGCGGAGGCCGCACGCTTTTACAGGTTGACGGTAAGACCCAACGATGAGAAACGCCTCTGGAAGTCACAAATACTTTCAGATCTTGACATTCTTATCTCGCTTGGCGGCAATCGTCAGGATCTTCTCCTGCTTCTCGAATCGATGGCATATTCCATCGAATAGTCCGGTGGACAAACCCGGTTGACTATAAAATAAAAGAGGAAGACCGTCAGGTCCTCCCCTTTTTTATATTTTAGCCATTCTGTTGATCTCTGTCCTGATGGAAGTGACAGCATCCTGGACATCTTTGGCATATTTTATCCGGTCCTGAACCGCGGTGATTCCATGGAGCACGGTAGCATGGCGTCTGTTGAGTTTTGCGCCTATGGCCGAAGATGAAAGGCCTGTAAGGTCATGGCATAAATACATTATTACCTGACGGGCATCGGCGATATCTCTCACTCTGCTCTTAGTGAAGATCACATCCGGATTCAGTTTGTAATATTCCGCCGTCGCATCCACGATCATATCGAAATTGACAGGACGTGTCGTCGGAGCCGACTTCACGGTGTGGCGCATCACGTCTTTCGTAAGTTCGAGCGTCACAGGACAATTGAGGGTTATAGATCTTGTCAGAAGTCCCATCACGATACCTTCAAGTTCCCTCACGCTGCCGGTAGCACCGCTTGCAATACAGTCGATTATGTCGTCGCTGAGCGCAAGACCGTTTTTCTGAGCCTTGAATTTGAGAATATTCCTTCTCAACATATAGTCGGGCTTCGGAAGTTCCTCTGTCACACCCCATTTGAATCGGTCGATCAGGCGGTCTTCGATTCCATCAAGTTCCATCGGCGGACGGTCGCATGTGAAGACGAGCTGCTTGCCGTTATTGTGCATGTAGTTGAATATCGGGAAGAATGTCTCCGCGGTCTTGGCCTTACCGGATATTTCCTGAAGGTCGTCTATAAGAAGCACATCGACTTCCTGCTGAAACCAGTTTATGAATATAGGCAGCTTCTGGTTCATTATCGCATTGACATACATGTTCTGGAACTGCCGCATCGGGAGGAAGAGTATTTTCGCACGCGGATTCCTTTCCTTTATCCTGATGCCGATAGCCTGTATGAGATGTGTCTTCCCGACTCCGACCGAACCATAAAGGAAGAATGGGTTAAAATCGGATTTATTGGGATTTTCCGCTATATAATGCGCTATGGTATAGGGCAATTTATTACTGTCGCCAAGGCAATAGTTTTCAAATGTCATGGCGGGATTAAGCTGAGGATCGATCTCCACAGTCTTTCCTCCCGATGATTTCATGAAGTCAGCTGCAGGCCGCTGCATTGACTGCATGAACTTAGTATCTACGGCCTTACTGCGGTCAGGACTCGTAAAGTTAACGGCAGACTGCTTGTCGCCCCCTATGACGTCTATCTCATAGCCAAGCTTCACGTCAGGACCGAACTCCTTTCTCAGCACACCCTTTATAAGATCGAAATATCTGTCTTCATACTCCTCCATGAAGTACTGCGAGGGAAGGCCGAGTATGAGTTTGTTGCCTTCATATCTGACGGCTTTCGACGGAGAAAACCAGATATTAAAACGCTCTTCCCCGACATTATCTCGTATAATGTCGAGGCATCTGCTCCATTTATGTCTGAAATCTCCGTTCATGATCTTTTATTTTTTACAATCCCTTTCCATCTTGAATTTGCCGAAAACGATTGCAAAGTTAAGATAAATTTTTCAAAAAACAAAACGAAAATACTCCTACAGGCATCCCCTTTTTAATCTTCCTTGATTTTCAATACCCTTTTTGTATTATTTAGACTCAGTCTAAATAATAATCCAAGTCAGCGTGAAACTCACCCTACAGCATGAACGTTCGGAAGACACAGAATGTGCCATGCGGCTTTAGAGGCTGCCATATAAAAAAAGAGTCGCCAATATGCGACTCTTCTGTATCTTATATGTGATTATTGATATAAATTTTTCCGAATCATTCAGATATCACCCTCTTACCGCCTACAAATCTCGCGGCATAATAAGGCTCATTGCAATTTGAAATAGTTATTCCCTTGGAAGTCGCCGCATGGATGAACGAGAAATTACCTTTCTCATCGGCATCTACCACGATGCCCACATGTCCTACTCCCCCTTTGATGCTGCGACCCTTGAAAAATACCAGATCTCCCTTCCTGAGTTCTTTTCTTTCTACCTTCTCTCCCTGATTGTACTGGTCACGGGAAGAAGGAGATAACTTGTAGCCGAACTGGCGGTAAACATAGCTTGAGAATCCTGAACAGTCGAAGGCTCCGGGACCTTTGCTGCCTCTTGAATATCTTTTACCGATATGGCTCCTGGCTTCGCTGAGAAGATCGTTGAGAAGTTCTTCTGTCTCGGCTGATATCGCCTTTATGCTCTCTCGCGATGCAATATCCTCTTCCACTAATCTTGTAATGGCGCTTTTGTCAAGACCGATGTTCTTGGCTGCCGCCAGCTGATGTCTGTGGGCCTCGGCGTGTGCGTTTCTTGTCTTGGCTGTCGCCATCTGGGTCATACCGCACATCAGTATCATTACTATCGCTATATAGAGTCTTTTTTTCATCGTCAGGAGTTCTTCATTTTTTGATATTGCAAAAATAATACAAATTTATGACACATGCAACTTATTTGTGTTATTTTTCAATGCTTTAAGATTGATTTAAATAATTTTAACATTTTGCACAGAATTTGCGATTTTATGCATCTCACTATCAGACAATAATTTATCAAAAAGTAATCTCAACATGAGTTTCAATATGTAATAAAGACTTCTGCAACAACAATATTCCATCGCTCCGCCTGCAGGCTCTTATAACTGACCGGAGCTCCACAATACTTATTTCCTTGTTAATTTTCAAAATTCACTTCATTTTATTATCTTTGTAGTCTCAAACTTTAAATATCTAATCTTAAATATGAAAAAATACCTGATCTTCGCCGCCCCTGTCTTATTTGCGGCCTCCGTGAACGCCGCTTCGTCAAAAGGCTTCACGAAATATTCCGATATCCATCCTTCCGGGTCCGAAACCATCCTGCACGCATGGAGCTGGAATTTCAAGAACATAGCAGAAAACATGAAGAAGATATCTGACGCCGGATATTCGATGGTGCAGACATCTCCGGTGCAGCAGTGCTGGAATCCCGAAGGTTCGAAAGGAATGCTTTTTTCCGACAATGAAAAAGAAGGCCAATGGTATTTCTACTATCAGCCTACAGACTGGAAGGTAGGAAACCACATCGTGGGTTCGCGGGAGGAAATGAAGCAGATGATGGATTCCGCCGCTAAATATAATATACGTGTCATCGTCGACGTTCTTCCCAACCATACGGCCTTTGATGTGGATGCAGTAAGCGACGACCTCGTAAAGGCCGCAGGCGGACGCAATAAGCTTTACCACTCTGAAGGTCTCAATCCCGTGCAGGACTACAACGACCGCTACCAGTGTACCCTCTGGGGCTCCGGCGCCCTGCCTGACGTTAATACGGAGAATAAGGATTTTCAGAAATACTATATGCAGTTCGTCAACGATCTGCTCGATCTTGGAGTGCGCGGTTTCCGCTATGATACGGCAAAACATATCGGTGTTCATTCCGATCCGGTAGATACAGCATCAGGTGTAACGGAAAATGATTTCTGGGATGTGGCCACGGGGCAGAAAGCCGTGAAGGGAGTAAAGCTTAATGTGCCGTATGAAGATCTGTTTGTATACGGAGAAGTGCTTCAGGACAAGAATGTGCCTGAAAAAGAATATGAGGAATATTTCGGTCAGACCGCGTCAAGCTACGGATGGGTGCTACGTGAGATGCTTGAGAAAGGATCGGCAAAAGACATAGATATAACCGACTGGCGACACACGGCCTCTCCGGAGACACTCACCACATGGGTGGAAAGCCACGACACCTACTGCAACGCCCATGAATCGGCACATCTCACGGACGACCAGATCCGTACGGCGTGGGTGTTCCTGACAGCGCGTGATAAGGGGACTCCTCTTTTCTTCAGCCGCCCCGCCGGATCAACCCGTCAGAATTATTGGGGCAACAACCGCCTCGGAGAGGCAGGCAATGATGAGTTCTTCCATCCGGAAGTAGTAGCTGTCAACCATTTCCGCAAGGAGATGGCAGGGCAACCCGAAGATATACGTACCTGTGCTGACGGTGAGGTACTTGCCGTCAATCGAGGAAAGAAAGGAGCAGCCGTTATAAACCTGAGCGGCCTTTCAAAGCCTCTCGACGTATCCACGACTCTTCCTGACGGCAAATATCATGACAAGGTCTATGGAAAGGAATTTATAGTGAAGAAGGGGCGCCTTACAGGCATTGTCGCTCCAAGACGCACCTATATACTGCAGAAGTAATACTGCAGAAGTAATTTTTAACAGGAATAAATTATTTTTTTGATAAGGTGAACCGATGGGTTCACCTTATTGTTTTAAGTACAAACAAAGACCGAAACCCGGATGGCAGCCAATAGCTGTGATCCTTAACTTATTAAAATCTTGATTGAAATGGCTAATGTAAAAAGTCTGAAAGGCACACAGACAGAAAAACTCATATGTGCCTCTTATCTGAACGAGACTCAGTCATACGCTCGATATCTATATTACTCACAGATCGCTGACAAGGAGGGGTTATTCCCGGTGGGAGTGATATTCCGTGAGTCAGCCAACAATGAACTCCACCACGCCAAGGTATTCCTCAAGATGCTTGAGGACACAGAAGTGACAGCATCAGTCGAGACCGAAGCAGGATTCCTCGGCAAGACCGTCGACAACCTTCAGACAGCCATGAAGGAAGAAATGGAGGGTGGCTACGAATACTACATGGCGGCTGCCAAGACAGCGAAAGAAGAGGGATTCGATGACATTGCATCACACTTCGAGTCAATCGCCGCCGTCGAGAAGTTCCACTATGATCGTTTCGCAAAATTCCTCGACATGATCCAGAAGGGTACGTTGTGGAAACGTGAGACACCCGTCACATGGCACTGCCTTGTATGCGGATATGAATACGTCGGCACCGAGCCACCGGTAAAATGTCCGGCATGCGACCATCCGACAAGCCACTACATCTGCGTGGAAGACGGTTACTGCCCCGCTCCGGCAAGCTAA
>JAIEBK010000085.1:2515-7489 GCA_029070945.1 Muribaculaceae bacterium | reverse complement strand
TATTTGTTATTTATCTTATTTTTAAACGATTAAACACTTAAACAATTAAACGATTAAATGTTCTCAACCGACAATTGCCTTCAATACTCTGACGAATGCTTCGATATCTTTTGACGATGCCAGATCCATAAGTGCCTTATGCCTTTCTGCCGCTATCTGCATGATGAGAGGTTCTGCTTTCCTTGCTTTGTCAGAAAGCCGTACGCGTATACATTTGTAGCTCACAGACTCGGTATTAACATATCCTTTTTTTGCAAGTGCTGCTACAGAACGGCATATTGATGATTTATCCTTGCCGACCATTTCTACAATCTCACATTGTTGCAGGTCGTCATGCGAATAGAGAGCTCTGAGAATCATGTATTCGGCAGCTGTGATGTTCAAACCATCCCGCTTCAAGGTTGTTTCAAGCTGGGTGGTCAGACGTTGGAATGCCGATCCCATCAGGCAACCCACATAAGGCATATCATATGTCTTTCCATTCTCCATAGTATTGAAATTCTGATTACATCTCTATAACACACCAATCACGAAATGGTTGACATCGCAACCAAACTAATATAAAAAATGCTACCATGATAATATCACGATAGCGTATTTTACAATTTTTTATTTGTCATAGCGGATGAACTGTCCGTCTGAATTGAATTTCATTTCGACTCCGTTAGATAATTCGACTTCATATCCGGATCTGTTCTTTTCTATGCCTGTGATCTTTACATTCTTCTGATTCTGCCTTACATAGTCAGCTATGGCCTTTGGAACGAGAGATGCCGGTACAGATGCATTCTGTCTGACCTCTATATCCTTCCAGTTGCCATGGCTATCGAAAGTCACCTCTGTCCCGTCTGTAAGCACAACGTCATATTCCTTGATTTTTCCGAAATCCTTTTCAATCTTTATATGGTTGACTTTTGCCTTGAAGTTGTTTTTCAGGATAGTCTGTGCTGAATTCGGCAGATCAGCGGTGTTATGCGAGTAATTGCTTCTTGCAGATGCTGTGAAAACGCTTGTGATCACAGCAAGGATTATCAATAGTTGTCTCATGGCTTTTAAAATTACGTTAATATATTTTTCAAACAACGATTTCGGTTGAAAAGTTTCATTATCTTTCATCCTCATCATATTTAGAAACACACTATCACATCAAATCAATTTCACTAAAATAATGAAAACGCACTGTCATATTTTATCATTTTTACGCAAATTTTTGATTTATATAAAATATTTTATTATTTTTGCAAAGAAATACTAATTAAAGTAATTATGAAAAGAATTTTACTTTCATCTTTGGTCCTTGGCGCAGTCGCTGTCTCCGCATCTGCTCAGGACAGGATTTTCAACAATCCTGACAACAAAGCTTATTTCGGTCTTCGTGTTGCAGGCGAGATAACTTGCCCGGGTGACTTTACCTACGAAGGTATCGGCGTAGACGCTTATAAAAACGGTGGTGGTATTGAGTTCGGAGGCATATATAATCTGCCGGTAGTGGCAAATTTCTATATCGAACCAGGACTTAAGCTTTACTATAACACTTACTCTGCCAATAAATCTTTAGGTGGCGGTTTTGACTTCGGTGATTCATTTGACAGCCTTTCAATGAGAAAATTTGGTCTGCGTATTCCCGTCATGGCCGGATATCATTTTGACTTTACAGATAATGTGAAGGTCTCAGTCTTTACCGGTCCGGAACTCGAGTTCGGTTTATCTGCCAAAGAGCATCTGAAGAAAGGATCCTATTCTGTATCTGAAAGCGTATACGGAGAACCGGGAGGTATGAACAGGGTTGACCTGTCGTGGGGCTTCGGAGCCGGAGTAACCTATAGAAAAATCTACATCGGGGTTAGCGGCACAGTCGGAATGCTCAATATGCTTAAAGACGGAGAAGGCTTGAAATTCCACGAAAACCGCGCTTCCATTACCCTCGGTTATAATTTCTGAAATTAGTTGTCAGCGGGCACATGCAAAAGGCGTGTGTCCGCTGACTCTATGAAAGATCTAAGAGAATCTTAAGTAGCATTCTTATTAGCTACTTAACTGACTAAACCTATATGAAAAGATTTTTATCGATTTTTTGTTATTCGCTGCTGGCGTTGCCATTGACATCGGCTTCCGTCCGGCAGTCTGACTTCAGAAGCTGGGCTCAGACTCCTCCGATGGGTTGGAACTCCTGGGACTGCTATGGACCTACTGTCGTGGAAAGTGAGGTAAAGGCTAACGCTGATTATCTCGGAAAACACCTGAAAGATTATGGATGGGAGTACGTAGTGGTTGATATCCGATGGTTTGTCGAAAACGATAAGGCGGGCGGCTATAACCAGACCAATCCTATATACGATTATGATGAGTGGGGACGCTACATTCCCGCTCCCAACCGTTTCCCCTCGTCTGTCGACGGACAGGGTTTCAGACCTCTTGCCGATTATGTCCACAATCTCGGACTTAAGTTCGGTATCCATATTATGCGTGGTATTCCGAAGGAAGCTGTCAGAAAGAAACTTCCCGTAAAAGGTACCGATGGTATAACAGCCGATATGATCGCAAACAATGACTCCACCTGCACATGGCTACGAGACAATATGAAGGTTGACTGGAGAAAACCGGGTGCTCAGGAATACTATAACTCGATCTTTGACCTCTATGCACAGTGGGGCGTGGACTTCATAAAGATTGACGACCTCTCGCGTCCATACCATACAGCAGAGGTAGAGATGATACGCAAGGCCATAGACCAGTGCGGAAGGCCGATCGTGCTCAGTATCTCTCCGGGCGAGACTCCGATAGAAAAGGTGGAGCATGTCAAGAATCACGCCAACATGTGGCGCACTGTAGATGATTTCTGGGATAACTGGAGTCAGCTCAACTATCAGTTCGGCATTTGTGCCAAATGGGCTCCACATATCGCTCCGGGCAACTGGCCGGACGCCGATATGCTTCCTCTCGGAAAGATAAGCATACGCGGTGAGAGGGGAGCGGAACGCTATACCAATTTTACTCCTGACGAACAGAAGACCATGATGAACCTCTGGACCATCTTCAAGAGTCCTCTGATGTTTGGTGGAGACCTCCCTCAGAATGATGATGCGACAAATGCGTTGTTGACGAATCGTGACGTGCTTTATATGCATAGTCATTCGGTTGCAAATCGACAGGTCTCAAATCTGAACAACCATATCACATGGAGTGCTGTCGATCCTCGTAATGGAGATATATTTGCGGCCTTGTTCAATACCGGTGGTAATGAGTTTCTTGCTACAAAAGACGCTCTATGGCGTAGCGGAACAATATCCTACCTTACAACGGGGCATGCCGTTGAAGCGGATGTCGCAATTCCGGAAGGAAGCCGCCAGCTTGTGCTTGCTGTGACCGACGGAGGCGACAGCTTCGATTCAGACCATGCCGATTGGATCAATCCTACAGTCACGCTTAAGGACGGCACGAGATTAGATCTTACGGCTCAGAAAATCCTGAAGAAAACAGCAGGCTGGGGTGAAGTGCATGTCAATTCCAATCTTGAAGGAGGAAAACTAAAGATCGACGGAAAAGAATACGATAAGGGAATAGCTACTCACGCCAATTCCATTCTGATTTTTGACCTGCCTGAAGATGCTGTTTCTTTTTCGGCACTTGCCGGTATAGACAACACCGGAAGCGATCAGGGAAGCAAATCATCTGTAGAGTTTCTTGTATTCAACTATGACCCGACATTCAGGGCTGAATATACCGACCAATGGAATGGTGGTAACGTGCTGGTTGCTGTAGATCCAACCAAACAGATAGCTGAAAGTGGCTTCATGTGTCGAGAGGGTGTGAATAAGACTGCTGATCTGCAGGCAAACATAAAAGGGATGGATAAAATCTATCTTGTTGTGACAGATGGCGGCGACAACCTTTCATATGATCATGCGGATTGGATTGATCCTGTTCTTATCAAGGCAGATGGCACGGAAGTGTCGCTTACAACAATAGCTTGGGACGCTAATCCTGTCAATGGCTGGAATGCTCCTAAAGTCAACCGAAACAACGATGGCAATAAGCTTAAGGTTGATGGTGTCGAATATGATTATGGATTCGGAGTAAATGCTCCGTCTATTCTTACATTCACTCTTCCGGAGAATCACGATTTCGTTGCTTTCAAATGTAAGGCAGGACTTGACAATGACGTTGACAATGCTCCATTCGGAGCCACTGTAGAATTCAGGGTTTTCACTGAGGATCCCGCACCCAACAACGATGCAAATGTGACTCTCGACCTTGCTTCAATCGGCTTAAATCATGGTCAGAAAGCAAAAATTACTGAGATGTGGTCCGGAACTGAGGACGGCACTTTTGCCGATTCTGAATTCGCACCATTCCTTCGTGAACATGCAAGCGGACTATATCGCGTTTCCCCTCTGGATCGAACTGATTCCGCATCCGTTGGCCTATCTGCGGTGCAAGATGATGAAAACGGAGTCATCACTCTGAAGGCCATTCTGACCGGAGGTGCTGTGGAAAACGCATATGTTCAGTTCGAACGTGATGGCGAGATACTTGGCAGTCTAAAAGTAGGTGACGACGGCTTGACTGAAATGACAGTTCCAGCTATTGCCGGTAAGCATCGCTACAAGGCTTTCTACAGCGGCAATGCTGATGTGGCTAATGCTACATCGAATGAAATCACACTGGAATCAGCTTCAATAGAGTCGATTTCGGCAGATCCGAATGATTGTGAGATTATTCCGAGAAAAGGTGGAATTGAGGTCTTGAATGCATCCGTAAACAAACTCGACATCTATTCTGCATCCGGCGAAAAAGTGAAGACGGTCAAGACTGACAAAGCCCCTCTTTTCGTCTCACTCGATCCCGGCCTCTACATCATAGGCAAACAGAAATTCCTCGTGGACTAAAAATGGTGTTCGCCACTCCGTGCGCGTCCTCGCACGTGTTTGGTAATATATCGCATAAATCGCACGACACGAATAAGAGGGTGTG
>JAIEBK010000085.1:0-2415 GCA_029070945.1 Muribaculaceae bacterium | reverse complement strand
TATGCCTTCTCTGACACATTTAGCAACCTGTGTGGCTCCATAGGTGTTGAAATGCGTGTTGTCGGCAAGTTCCTTATCCTGTCCTTTGAATGTTCCGGCGGGATAATGCACAAGGGCCTTCTTGCTTCCTTCCGCACCGAGAGTTTCATAGAGGGTAGTGGTCATCTCTGTTATGTCAATCACCGGCACATTCTCACGTGCTGCCACCTCCTTCATTGCATTCGGATAGTCACCATGTGTATTATTGAGCTTACCCTGCTCATTGAAACTGCGGCGTGCAGTCGGAGTCAGGAATACCACATTGAGTCCTTTCTGTCGTGCGCGATCGACGAAGATCTTGAGATTATGTGCATAGTTGTAGTATGCGCCAGTGCCCGGACCCTTATCTTTCTCGTCATTGTGACCGAATTCAACGAAAACATAATCACCCGGTTTTGCCATTGAGAGGACCTTGTCATATCTCTTGCTTGCGAAGAAAGAGGAGGTACGCTGTCCGCTCTCAGCCTGATTTGAAACCGCAATGTTATTGTCGAAGTATGCGGGAATGATCTGTCCCCAGCTTGCCCACGGTTCTTCAGCCTGATCCACCACAGTGCTGTCGCCACAATAGAATAGAGTAGTCACATTGTCCGATTCCTCAACCGGACGGATCGTTACGCTCTCTACGGCCGGAGCATCCCCGGTAAATTCAAGAGTCAGCTTGTTATCCCAGTTGCATGCACCAAATTCACGGGGATTGAGGCGTACGGTATCTTTCAGGTTGATACCGGGAGAACGTTTGTTTACAATGAACGAATATTCCTCAAACTTATTTTTCGGAAGAGATACGGCGTCAAGCATCAGTCGGCGGTTTTCTGCCCTGACTACGGTGTGCGACTTGCGTTTTTTATCGCCGAGTTTCACAGTCACCATATAGTTTCCATCCGGAACCCTGACAGAGAAGAAATAAGGATCTTTTCCTTTTACTGATGGTTTGGAACCGAAATCATAGCCATATCCGTTAAATTCATCATATTCCGGGACGGTAGTGTCCATTTTGAATGTCTGAGGATATACAGGAAGAAGATAGTCCTGAAGCGAGCAGTCGGTGCCACGAAGTCCCTCGGCGATACTTGCTGCGTTCAGACGGGCCCCTTTCTTCGATGTGTGGGTATGGTCTTTCTTATAATACGGGGGAGTTCCGGCCTCGGTAAGAGCCTGGAATTTCTTGCCGGAGATTGAATTCAGGTCAATGTAATATGCACCGGCCTCTCGGGCGGCATCTTTTGCCCATTTGCCGAAACTGTCGGCGTTGCTCTCTATCTTGCCGTCTTTCCATTTATTACGTGGAGTGTGGCTGAGAACGATTGGAATAGCGCCTTTTTCCTTGGCATCCATGATAAACTTACGGATATACCATCCGTAGGTATAGACCACCTGGTTGATTCCGGTCTTCTCCATCTTGAATACCTTGCTTTCCGGTCCGGATCCGTGGAGCTCACCGCGAGCCTTGCCAGTGTTGATGTCGCCTCCATCGTTATGGCCGAACTGCATGATCACGTAGTCGCCCGGCTGAAGCGCGTTATAGACCTTGTCCCATCTTCCCTCGTCGAGGAATGTGCGTGCGCTGCGCCCCGCCATCGCATGGTTCTCGACAGTTATCTTCTCGGGATCGAAGAGCTCGGCGATTACGCTGCCCCAGCCCCACATACTGTCGTCATCCTTATCTTCGTTCTTGACGGTGCTGTCTCCTATAGTGAAGAGAACGGGCTTACCAGGCTGGCGTGTCTTGCCTGTGACGGTATCTACGGGGAAGGGGAGAAGGTAGTCTTTCAGCTCCACTCCCTCGAGGGCTGCTATTCCCTCGGCAGCCGATTGGGCGTTGACCTTGGCTCCGAATGCCGAAGTATGGATTCGGTCGAGATAGAACATTGTCTTAACCTTGTCCTTGCCGAATTTCTCGAACTTTGTCGCAGTGATATCATTAAGGTCGACAAATGGAACTCCTTCTGCTTCCGCCACCTGTTTTGCCCAAAGACCGAAAGTCTGATTGACTCTGGTCACTTTAGTGCTGTCCTTATCGTCAAATGCCAGACGCGGGGTAAGGGAGAAAAGGATCGGATGCGCTCCCTTGGCCTTTACCTCCCGCACATAACGGCGCATGTATTCTCCATAGGAATATACGGTGTCACGTACACCTGTTTCCTTTATCACTACCGGCAGGACTTCATTGCCTATTCCTTTTATTGTGGCGCGGGCACGTCCGCTGTCGAAAGGACCGTTGTCATTATGCCCGAGCTCGATTATCACCCAGTCACCGGGGCGCACTCCTTCGAGAACGTCTTTCCAAAGCACATTATAGAACGTACGGCTGCTCATACCTCCGAGCGCATGGTTCTCGACGGTTATCTTGCTCTTGTCAAAAAAATCCGGGGC
>JAIEBK010000084.1:15413-18206 GCA_029070945.1 Muribaculaceae bacterium | reverse complement strand
GGGAGCTTAGCGGGCTAAGTGACTGAACGACAATGCCGGGATGGCCGAAAATAGCCAAATTTATGGGTGCAAGATGCATTCGGGTGAATGAGTACATATATCGTTTAATTTTTATTAGCTACTTACTTTTTTTTAGGCAATATTTGCCGGAACGGACACTTATTCGTAATTTTGCAGTTCCTAACCAGCATTGAAGCATAACTAATGAAGACTGTCTTAAAATTGATCGGTGGATTGCTCGCCGGCGCTCTAATCGGCCTCCTGATCGGAGGAATCATGGTAGTGTTGTTTACTGACACAACATGGTCAGAATATATTGATAAATACTATTCCATCGATATCTCGGAAGGATTATGTGTGTTTATTGTAGCAGTAGCGTCGATGACAATATCATTTCTTATCCTTGTTCCGATCCATGAACTCGGTCATCTTGTATGCGGATTGCTGACAGGATATAAATTTGTAAGTTTCAGAATTTTCAACTATACGATTCTGAAGGAGAACGGTAAATTCCGGATTAAAAAGTTCGCCGTGGCCGGAACAGGGGGCCAATGCCTTCTCACACCACCCGACATGCCGGTTGATAAAATACCTACGGGATGGTATAACTTCGGAGGGGTGCTTGCCAATATCATTATGCTCGTCATAGCTGTTCCCTTCTTTTTCCTTGACCTGAATCCGTTTGTAGCCGAAGCCTTAGGCATTTTTATCGCTGTAGATGCCATCATGATCCTGCTCAACGGTATCCCCATGATGGCAAATGGCGTTGGAAATGACGGATACAACATGAAGCTTCTGAAGAGCAATCTCCGCAGTAAGCAGGGAATAGTCAATCAGCTACGTGCCAATGCGCTGATACAGAATGGCGTCAGGCCTAAAGACATGCCGTCGGAATTTTTTGAAAATCCTGATGATATAGATTACCGCAATGCTCTTGAGGTTTCGATTCCATTGATGTATGCCTCCCGTCTTACAGACGAAATGAAGTATGACGAAGCCCTTGAATGCCTGGAGACCCTGTATTCACATAAAGATGAAATTATGCCGCTTTATGTCAGGGAAATAGCCTGTGAATTAGCCTTTCTATTACTTAGGACCGGATATGCGGAGAGAGAGGAAGAGTTACTTACTGATGATCTGCGTAAATATATCGGGAACTACAGGAAAGTGATGTCGTCGAAAGAAAGACTGCTATGCGCGATGGCTCTCTATATTGACAAAGATGAGACAAAGGCTTTTGAAATATACAATAACCTTAAGGAACGGCAAAAAAAATACCTCCTTCAGGGCGAAGTCATCAGTGACCTCGCTCTGATGGAGGATATGCTCAAAATCAATAAAACTATTCAGTAAATATCCAGCTGTCGAAGTCCATAAGGCCACTACCCTCTCCGGTAAATACAAAATATAGATCGTGTATTCCGTCGCGTTTCTTTATTTTTGTTTTAGTCTCTTTCCAGTCTTTTGACTCTCCGCACTTAAGGACACCGAGAAGTTCTCCGTTGGGAGCATCAAGTCTTATCTCTATGGCTGCAGAAGGATTGTTGCCACGTGTCCTTGCCGAAAAAGACTTCGCTCCATCCTTGAAATTCACCTCGCGCACCTTGATCCAATCGCCGGGGTCAACGTCGTTGACGTAAACACAGTGAACGCTGTCATAACCGATCCCTATACCCTCTTCCCATGCAATGGTCTCTCCTTGCTGCCTTACATATGGATTCAGAGGATCGACACTTTTGAGGACACCACGTTTATCGTGATGAATATATGGAATGGAGCCGTCTTCATTGAAGTTAAAAGGTACGACACTTGCTGTGCGACGTCTGCTATGAGAATCAGGCAGACCTTCGTCCATATAGAAGAAATACCACTGACCTTTGTATTCGCACATTCCCGTATGATTGCCCATGCCGCCATGCTCGAAAGCCCGCATGATCTGGCCACCATATTTCCATGGTCCGAGCGGAGAGTCTGCCCAGGCCCAGTCGGTAGCTTCAGGGCAGAAAGAGGCGTAAGCTAAATAGTACTTGTTTCCTCTCTTTGTAAACCAGGGAGCCTCTTCGTAGTCAGGTCCGAACGCTTCTTTATCCTTGATCTCAAACACATGGATATCACCGTCGTAGCTTATCATGTCCTCATTAAGTTTTACGGCATAGAGGGCATTGTTGCCCCAGTACAGATATGCCTGTCCGTCATCGTCGATAAAGACAGTCGGGTCAATATCTTCCCAGCCATGTCCTCCATAATTGGTCTGATCGGGATATGTAAGCTGATTCCGGCCTCCGAGAGGATTGACGAAAGGACCGTAAGGGGAATCGGAGACAAGAACCGGGACACCGCTGGTAGAGGGATAGAAATAGAATTTGCCGTTACGGTATGCCATCTGCGATGCATTGGCGTTCTCATGCTCTCCGAACATTTCCTTCGCATTGAAGATAGGAGCATGATGTGTCCAGTTGACCATATCCGTGGTCGTGAAGCAGAGATAGTCTTTCATGACGAACTGATTGGGGGTAGCTTCCATCTCGTCATGTCCTGTGATCAGATAAAGGGTGTCTCCTACTACGAGCGGAGCCGGATCGGGCGTGAATTCAGTCTGAGAGATTGGATTCTGGGCATTGCAAATAGATGCCATGCCTGAAAGTAACAGTGCCGAGAGCACAAGTCTTGTATTATTCATGAGGTATTAGTTGATTGTGTTTGTTTTGCAAATTTAATAAATTTATTCAACTTTCGCAAACTTACTTATACTGTATTTCCCGACATATACGATTCGGCCTTTGTTTTCCGTTA
>JAIEBK010000084.1:5243-15313 GCA_029070945.1 Muribaculaceae bacterium | reverse complement strand
GACAATGTGACTGTCAAATTGAAATCAGACAGGACCTGTACGATGAGCAACGGCATCATTACCCTAAGTATTCAGGCCAACGGAATGGCCATGAACATGAAGCATCCTTCCAACGGTGTGACCAATATACTTTCCAGCAATGGCATCTATTTCGACTACACCGCTGACAAGAACAGATCCCTCTCTGCCGTGAGCGCACGCGTGGTAAGAAGCGACGACGAATATGCGGAAGTAGTCTATACTTCTGCGGCCAACGACGTGCTGCCTACCTATGAGCACGGCTATATTATGCGTAAGGGAGAAAGCGGAATCTTTACCTACGTCATTGTACACGGCAACAGCAAAAGCGCCGACACCGCCAATGGAGGTATAGGCCCGGTAAGGGAAACACGTGTCTGCACACGTCTCGCTCCCGCTTTCCTTGACGGCTATGTGGATGAGCAGATGCAGGGGAAGATCCCGTCAAACTCGGAAATGGCTACCGCCGAACAGAAACAGGTGCAGGACGCCACATATTATCTGTCTGACGGAAGCATATACACCAAATACAACTGGGCTCAGTTTATCGACCATGACGATTTCCATGGTCTCATGAACAGTAAAATCGGTGTGTGGAATATTCCGGTAAGTTACGAATGGCTTAACGGCGGACCAATGCGTCAGGAACTGACAGTCCACGCCACCAGCAAGTCGCCGATTACGATACAGATGCTTCAGGGCGAGCATCTCGGAGCATCCTCGACATCATACAGCGATGACCAGCATCAGATATTCGGCCCGTTCATGATCTATGTCAACGACGGTGCCACACGCGAGGAGAGAATAGAGGATGCCCGAGCAAAGGCTGCCCAGCTTAAGGCCGAATGGCCTTTCACTTGGTTTAAAAACGAGTACTACCCTCTTGACCGCTCTACAGTCAGTGGAAAAATCAACATCACGACAGGTCAGGAGCCAGGCAACGTTAAGGTCGTTCTTGCCGCTCCCGGAGGCAACCTTCTCCGTCAGGGTGGCGACTATATGTTCTGGACGCTCACTGACGAGGATGGCAACTTCAGCATTCCGGCTGTAAGGAAAGGAACTTATTCGCTTTATGCATATGCCACTACCGGAACCATCACGGATGAGCTATGCGTAGACGGGATTGAAGTAAGCGAAGAGAAAACGAATCTCGGCGATATCGAATGGACACCGTTCACTCTTGAGCACCAGCTATGGAATATCGGAGAAAACAACCGGTTGGCTGATGGATTCAACTGCAGCGACCGTCCACGTGCATATGAGGCATGGCAGTGGCAGCCCGCTGCGCTGGAATACCGTGTTGGCGAGAGTGATCCGGCCACAGACTGGTATAACGCTCAGACAAAAAACGGCAAATGGACTGTAAAATTCAATCTTGACCGTCAGTATGAAGGTGACGCTGTCTTCACTGCTTCCATCGCCGGAGTATCGAATTCCCCGAAGATCAGTGTTGCGGTCAACGGTAAGGCAAAGGATTCCTGGAGTCTTTCAGACGACGGATCAATCAGACGAAGCGCGACTCTTGCGGGGCGCCATCTCGTGAAATCTATAAAATTCCCCGCGTCTGATCTTAAGATAGGAGAAAACGAGATAACGCTTACCGCGTCCAACTGCAAGGATAAGAGCGGAGTGCTTTGGGATTGCATCAAGCTGGAGGCCGGAGCTGAAGTCTCTGCAGCTGTAGGAGGAATAACGGAAGACTTATCGGATCTTCCTGTCTCAGTCTATACAATGAGCGGAATCCTTGTAGGCACCTATGACGTGTATCCTACCGCGCTTCCTGCCGGAATCTACATCTTTAAGCAAGGCAGCAAGACTATGAAAGTAAAATACTGATTAATAATCGTATGAAGATACCCGTCGGCTTCATTGAGGCCGACGGGTATATTTATGCGCCCACGGAAGCGATATACCCGGAGAGCATGTAATATATATTTAATAAAATCATAACCGGATCGGGAGAACCATTACCCGTGAAATGCCGTTCTATCAATGACAACGAAGGATTAATGAGATTATTCCGAGGAGTCGAAAAAGTAAGGTTTATTAATATAAAACTCTTGCATTATGGCAGCATTAAACATTCCTTTGATCACATGGTGTGTCATTGTAGCGGCAATGACGGTGCTTATCACTGTTCGCCTGTTTAAAAACGAACACAGACATATGCAATCGCGCCATCAGGGACACCTGGTAGAAGTGGGAAGCGAACGAGAGGAGTTTTTCGTTCCGGGTGATGTTCTGCCTGAACATAAAAAGCGTTCCTAAATGGCTGCGGTAGCTTGCGGAGAGACTACCGGTGAATCCCATGACATTTCCGATGAATGTCGTGAGGCATCGGCATCACTAAAAGAGATATGTCTGTTTCTTTCAGAATATTCGGCATGGCTTCTTGGAAGCGGAGCCACTTCCATCAGACTTGAACGTAACGTTCGCCGAATGGCGAAATCACTTGATTGCGAGGCAGAGATGACTATCCTGCCTCGTCATATTCATATGACGGTATGCTCAAAAGACAGAGCCGAAAGCTATACCTATATCATCGCCACTCATCCAATGCCGATAAGTTTTGAGATAAATACGAAGCTTAGCCGGCTCAGCTGGAAAATGGCTGACGAAGGACTTGGATTCTCAGAAGCGAAGACAGAGTTTCGCGATATAATCCGTACTCCTCCTGCGAATAAATATCTTGTTCTTGTTCTTGCATCATGTGCCAATGCCGCTTTCTGCCGCCTTTTCACCGGAGACTGGGCGGCTGTAGGAGTCGTATTTATGTCGACACTTGCCGGATTTTATCTTAAGCAAGTGCTTACAGAGCACAAAGTCGATATGCGGCTTATCTTTATAATCTGCGCGTTTGTGTCTTCTGTTCTTGGAAGCACCGCCGGACTCTTCAGTTTCGGACACACTCCGGATATAGCCGTCGGAACGAGTGTTCTTTATCTTGTTCCGGGAATCCCTTTTCTCAACTCATTCAGTGATATGCTCGACGGACACTACATATGTGCGTTCGGACGATTCGTACACGCTGTTGTCCTCACATGTTGCCTGTCGTTAGGCCTGTGCGGAGGGATGATGATGATGAATTTAAGTATGTTTTAGCATAAGGTCAACGCCATGATATTGCAGTTTCTTCAGGATGCGTTCTTCGCCGCTATAGCGGCAATAGGGTTTGCCGCTATCAGCAATCCCCCTAAGAAGGCGTATCTGATATGCGCCATAATTGCCGCCGCAGGACATTCCATCAGATTTCTGCTTATGCAGCCGGATATATTCGGTCTCCACATTGTGGCTGCGAGTACGATAGCTGCCTTTGTCATCGGATTTCTCGCAGTTCTTCTTTCCCCCTTCGGTAAGATGCCGGCAGAGACCTGTCTATTTCCTTCCCTGCTTCCCATGATTCCGGGAATATATGCCTACAAGGCTTTCGGAGGACTTATAATGTGCCTCTCACATAGTCGGGAAGCAGATTTCGACCACTATTTCTTCCTTTTTGCAAATAACGGGCTTACATGCCTGTTCATACTTCTCGGTATGGTGGTCGGCGCCACTCTCCCGATCTTCTTTTTAAAAAACATATCCTTCCAAGCCACACGTTAATATTTAAAGTCTCTTCATTAATACATAAAGCCGCGACCATATGGCCGCATCGCTCCCTCACTCCGAAGCTAAATCGACTCAGAATCGTCGACAAAGATAATATACTTTTAATTTGATCAGCTCCTTACTTTTTATAATTTTTCTTGTCAGGTTCGATTTTATTTTGTAATTTTACAAAGTATAAGCAACTATATCTATTCAAGACAATGAGCGAAAAAATATCCGACGATTTAAATATTAATTCCGATTCTGAATTAGAAGCAGAAAACCCGAAAGAATCTAATTCGGGACATTTTTCACCATTTGTGCTTCTTCTTGGAATACTTATGAAGGGCACAGCCGGCTGGAAAGACCTGCGAAGATCAAGACTCAAGCCGGAGCAGACTGCGGCAGGATGTTTCTATCCTTTGATAGCATTGGCAACCGTGAGCAGATTCGCCGACTGGTTTTATCTTCCGGAATTCAACTTATCGGAGACACTTGTCAGCGCGGTATCTGTATTTGTATCATTCTTTTTCAGTTATTTCGCCGTTCAGGTCGTATGCCGATGGTTGTTTCCGAATGCAGCCAAGTCAAAGACTGAAACGTCATATTTCAAACTGATAGTTCAATATGCGCTGTCAAGTCTCGCGCTTTTCTGGATTCCGGCTGAACTGATGCCCATTCTTGAGACAGTGACTGTATTTCTTCCTATCTGGACAGCCTTTATAATAACTAAATCGCTTAGATTTCTAAGACTTCCGGAGCAGTATCACAACAGATGCATGGTCACGATTGTTGTTACGGTGATACTGATGCCATATCTGTTCATGTGGATATGCGAGAAGATTTTCTAACATAAAAAAACCGGAAATTAAAGCTGTGTAACTTCTATGGAAGCTAAAAATATAAATATTAAAAACAGAAGAGCCTCTTTCGACTATGAGATCGGCGACACCTATACAGCGGGAATGGTGTTGACCGGAACCGAAATTAAGTCAATACGCGCAGGAAAGGCATCTCTTTCAGATTCATATTGTGTGATCGATCGCGGAGAAGTCTGGGTAAAGGGTATGAATATCTCTGAATATTTTTACGGATCATACAATAACCATGCGGCGAAGCGTGACCGTAAATTACTTCTTTCCAAAAAAGAGATAGCGAAGATAGAGAAAGCTATATCCGATCCCGGATACACCCTGATTCCTCTCAGAATATTCATCAGCGACCGCGGATATGCAAAACTCGTAGTGGGTGTGGCCAGGGGCAAAAAGCAGTATGATAAAAGACAGGCCATAAAGGAGCGCGAGGATAAGAGGATTCTTGACCGGATGATGAAAAAATAATGATATCCGCCATGGTCAGGAAACTTGAACTTCTCGCTCCGGCAGGAAATGCGGAAATAGCCATGGAGGCAATTCTCCATGGCGCTGATGCCGTATATATGGGCGCCTCAAGCCATGGCGCGCGCCGAAATGCCTCGAATTCATTAGATGATATAAAGCGTGTAGTGGAATTCGCTCATATCTTCCGGGCTAAAGTATATGTCACAGTCAATACCATAGTATATGAAAAGGAGATCAGGCAGGTGGAACGTCTGATCACAGAACTGTATAGAATAGGCGTGGATGCGATCATTGTGCAGGATATGGGTATTCTCCGCATGGATATTCCTCCTATCGAACTTCATGCAAGTACGCAATGTGACATACGGACTCCTGAGAAGGCAAGATTTCTGCAGGATGTCGGGTTCAGCCAGCTTGTGCTTCCACGGGAACTGACTCTTGATGAGATACGCAGTATGTCTGAAAGTGTAACTGTTCCTCTGGAATCTTTTGTGCATGGAGCACTCTGTGTGAGCTACTCCGGACGCTGCCATGCAAGTTTTGCCACTTGCGGACGAAGCGCCAACAGAGGCGAATGCGCACAGCTTTGCCGACTCCCCTACACCCTGACAGATGCGGAAGGAAGAGTAATCAGACGCGACAAACACCTTCTTTCACTTAGGGATCTGAATACAATTGATATTCTTCCTAAGCTGATCGAGGCGGGTATCTCAAGTTTCAAGATTGAGGGGCGTCTTAAGGAAGAGTCATATGTAAAGAACACAGTCTCAGCCTACCGTCATGCTATAGATGCCATCATCTCACGGCAAAAGGACCGGTATGCGAGAAGCAGCGCCGGCCGCTCGGAGGTGACGTTCACACCGGAACTTTCAAAATCTTTCAATCGAGGATTCACTCATTATTTCATTGACGAGCGTCGCCCTAAAGGGATCATATCTCCGGACACGCCAAAATCCATGGGCGAGATCATTGAGGATCTGTCAGCACTCAACAACGGCGACGGAATCAGTTTCTTCGACAGGCAGGGACGCTATACCGGGGCAATGGTCAATGGAGTGCAGGGGCGACGTATCATAACCTCCAGGCCCGTGGAGATCCCTGCCGGAGCTGTAATACACCGTACGTCAGACCGCCTGTGGGATAAACAGCTTCAGCGTCCGACCGCATCGCGTAAAATAGATATTGAAGTTACGATTGACGATAGCGGTCTGTCAGCTTCAGACGAACGCGGATGTCAAGTCAGGATTCCTCTTGACTGCACCCGGGATGTAGCCAGGCAACCACAGGATTACTCCCGAATTTTCGCAAAGCTCGGCAACACGCCATATCGTCTTGTCTCTTTCAATTCGAAACTCGATCCGACCGTCTTCATACCGGCGGCTGAACTTACAGAACTGAGAAGACGTCTGCTCGCAGCCCTTGATGAGGCTAATCTTACTACCTATCCTTATCATTACAGGCGAAAAGAAGATTCAGGTGTGCGCTACATGACCGAAAGTCTCGATTTCCGGGATAACGTTGCAAACTCACTTGCCGAACAGTTCTATCATGAACACGGAGTGAAGACAATCAAACGGGCCTTAGAGGCTTCCGGACAATCCAATTGTAAGGATAAGAGACTTATGACTACCCGTCATTGCATCTTAAGGGAGCTCGGAATGTGTAAAAAAGAAAAAGGACCCGGAAAATATTCCGAGCCCCTGTATATCCAGTCAGGGAAAGATTCGTTCAGGCTTGAGTTCAATTGCCGGGACTGTGAGATGCATGTTATAGGCAGATAGCTGAAAACCTTAATGAGCCTCCTGTATCTTATCTGACAAAGCGTCGACGTCTGACACAGAATCCTGTTCCAAAACAGGATGTAATATCTCATCTATACGCTTATCCCTTGTCCTGACATATTCCTGCATGAGAGAATGAATGGTGTCGTTCTGTCCTTCAGTCAGAAGCAGGTCGGTATCAGGCGGATAACTGAAACTGATCTTATCGAGCTTATCCTCGAACTCAAAGCATGCCGAAGCCCACGACAGACTGTCCTCCGCCGACGCAAGCTGGTCGATATAGTCTTTTGTCAGTCTGCATATACGTCCGTACATTTCCGAAGCCTGTGTCCGGTCTTTATTTTTCTTTTCCTGTCCGCATCCGGTTAAACCTATGATGCTTCCGACAGCAATTATAGCGATCAGTCCCGTTCTGTTCATTTCTCATCAAGTTTTGCCTTCAGATACTTTCCTGTATACGACTGCGCACAGGCGGCAACATCCTCGGGAGTTCCCGCTATTACAAGGTTTCCGCCGGCATCTCCTCCTTCCGGCCCAATGTCGATGACCCAGTCTGCGCTTTTAATCACATCCATATTGTGCTCGATAATCACAACCGTATGGCCCGCTTCGATCAGTCGGTTGAGGGATTTAAGCAATGTGGAGATATCATGGAAGTGCAATCCGGTGGTAGGCTCGTCGAATATGAACATTGTCCTCGGCTGCTTTTCCTGTGATATGAAATATGCGAGCTTCACCCTCTGACTCTCACCTCCGGAAAGGGAGGAACTGCTCTGCCCCAGCTTTATGTAGCCGAGGCCGACTTCCTGCAATGGAAGCAGCTTCCTGATGATCTTCTTCACCTGAGTGTCTGTTGCATCTTCTTTCAGAAACGCAATACATTCGTCGACAGTCATCTCAAGGAAATCGTGGATGTTCTTTCCTCTGTATTCAACATCAAGGACATCCTGCTTGAAACGCTTGCCATGACACTCTTCGCATTCAACAGTGATATCGGCCATAAACTGCATGGGAATCGTGATGGTACCTTCTCCCTTGCACTCCTCACATCTGCCACCCTCAGCATTGAAGGAGAAAAAGCCCGGCGTGAATCCCATCTGCTTCGCCAACGGTTGTTCGGCAAAAAGCTTACGGATCTCATCGAAAGCCTTCAGATATGTGGCAGGATTAGAGCGGGAAGAAGTTCCGATCGGATTCTGATCTACGAACTCTATGGCACCGATCGACTGTATATCTCCTCCGATCTTCTTATGAGCTCCCGGAGTGTCGCAGGGATCGCCAAGAAGTCTTACTATAGCTTTATAAAGAATTTCTCTTACCAAAGTAGACTTTCCGCTTCCGCTTACTCCCGTAACAACCGTCATGACGCCTAAAGGAAACTTTACGTCGATGCCTTTGAGATTGTTTTCTCTCGCTCCTACTACCTCGACATATTTCTTCCATGGTCTGCGCAGTGCCGGGACCGGAATCTTTCTCTTGCCCGTGAGATAATCAAGAGTATATGACTCAACATCTTTCCTATTCTTGACAGCATCCTGCAGATTACCCTTGAATACGACGTTTCCACCGTTAAGACCCGCGTCTTTTCCTATGTCGACTATTTCATCGGCGGCGAGCATTATATCCTCATCATGTTCGACCACCACTACTGTATTGCCTATCTTCTGCAGGTTGCGAAGCACATCTATCAGACGTTCGGTATCTCTTGAATGAAGACCGATGGAAGGCTCGTCGAGAATATAAAGGGATCCGACAAGCGAACTTCCGAGCGACGTAGCGAGGTTGATACGCTGGCTTTCTCCACCTGACAGCGAGGATGAAAGTCGGTCGAGCGTGAGGTATCCGAGGCCTACCTTGACCATGAAGTCAAGACGAGTGCGTATCTCGAGGAGCAGTCTTCTGGCGATCGCAAAATCCTCGTTGCTTAATTTTAACTCATCAAACCAATCCTTAAGGGTGGAAATAGGCATTCTGACAAGTTCGGTGATGCTGCGGCCTCCGACCTTGACATAATCCGCATCATGCCTTAGCCGGGAACCATGGCATTCAGGGCAAACGGTCTTCCCTCTGTACCGGGCCTTCATGACCCTATACTGGATCTTATACTGATTCTCATCTACCCATCTGAAGAAGCCGTCGATACCCTCCCAACTATCCTTTCCATGCCACAGGATATCTTTTTCTTCCTGAGACAATTCCATATATGGCTTATGGATGGGAAATCCAATGGATGGGGCAAGCTTGACGAGCCAGTTTTTCCATTCACTCATCTTCTCGCCACGGAAGCACATTACGGCATCCTGATATACCGAAAGGGTCTTATCAGGAACCACGAGATCCTCGCTGATGCCAAGAACCTTGCCGAATCCCTCACATGCCGGACATGCGCCGTACGGATTATTAAAGTTGAACATCAGATCGGTGGGTTCACGAAACTCTATGCCGTCTGCGGAGAACTGACGGGTAAACACCCGCTCTTTGACTCCGGCTTCTTCCCATATCTTCACTATGCATCTGTCGTGTCCTTCAAAGTAAGCGGTCTCCAGAGAATCGGTCAGACGGGACACTTCATCTCTCTCTCCGCTCACGGAAAGACGGTCGATAAGAAGACGGTATCCATGCAATTCCTCTTCGTTCACACTGCCATCCTTTATCTTTTCCATGACATCGGAGATATTATGAAAATTCCCGTCGTGTTCCAGTCGCGAATACCCCTCCTTAATATAGATGTCAAGCTGGGTAAGAACGTTACGGCCTTCCGGGATATTGAGGTCAATAAGGATTGCAAGCCGTGTACCCTCGGGAAGGTCGAGAATCTGACGCACAATTTCCTCAATTGTCTCACGTTTCACCTCTTGCCCGGTAACCGGAGAAAATGTATGACCTGCCCTTGCGAAAAGCATCCTCATATAGTCGTAGATCTCAGTGGATGTTCCAACCGTGCTTCGCGGATTGCGGGTGTTTACTTTCTGTTCGATGGCAATTGCTGGCGGCAGACCTTTGATGTAGTCACATTCCGGTTTTGCCATTCTGCCGAGAAACTGGCGTGCGTAAGCCGACAGACTCTCCACATAACGGCGCTGACCTTCGGCATAAAGAGTGTCGAAAGCCAGTGAGGACTTGCCGCTTCCGCTGACTCCGGTCATCACTATGAATTCTCCTATAGGGAGTGTAAGGTCAATATTCTTAAGATTATTGACCCTTGCTCCTTTTATTTCTATTTCTCGTTTGCTCATATTTAGCTTAATTCATAATGCATAAATGATTTCGATCAAGCAAAAGCAACTGATGCCGCCGGCTTGAATAGTTTATGTATAGCAAATACCGCGCCAGAGAAGCGCGGTAT
>JAIEBK010000084.1:0-5143 GCA_029070945.1 Muribaculaceae bacterium | reverse complement strand
GATCAAGCAAAAGCAACTGATGCCGCCGGCTTGAATAGTTTATGTATAGCAAATACCGCGCCAGAGAAGCGCGGTATTCGCTGTTTTTATGAATTTTAAGACTTAGTCATCCGATTCTTCGTCGTCATCGTCTTCCCAATCAAGAAAATAGGTGTCAGCGTATGAATCTTCCTTGAATCGTGACATCTCGCGGCTATCCCTCTTTGTAGGACGTCCCAGTCCTTTCCTTCGGTCTACGAATCCTGATATCCTTGTCATCTCAAGCAGATCATACTGGCTCTGAGGAGTGATGTTTTCAAGATAATCAGGCACAAGCTTCGCCCCAAGTCTATTCTGTGTGGTAGCCTTTACCCGGAATGTATATGTGATCGGAGGCTTTCTGACCTCAATCACATCTCCTTCCTTGATGGCGCGCGAAGGCTTTACAGGTACTCCTCCCATCATCACACGTCCTTTCTTGCAGGCATCCGTTGCGATCGTACGGGTCTTGAATACCCGCATAGCCCACAGCCATTTGTCTATTCTTACTTCCATGGATTGAGAAAATTGTTAATCTTCAATCGGAGAACTCTTCTTAAGAAGCATCACCTGCTTACCGTTGCTGCCGATAAATTCTATTTCGTCAGCGCTTACCTTTTTTGCGGTGACGGCTTCTTCAAGAGCTACCATCATACGGGTCTCCCATCCGGAGTCAGGACATGCCATTCTGGTCATGCCGATCCTGGAGAATGAAATGGAGTTGGCCGCATCCATATCGGTCTCAAGTACTCCGTTGATTATATTGCAACCGGTGTTTCCGTGAAGACGCTTTTCATCGACGTCGAGAGCGATTTTCATCCCTTTTACATCCACTTTCTCACCATCAATGGCTGTTACAGCCCATGTGCCGTCAAGAAAATGAAAGTCACGGTGCATCAGTTCCATAACCTGCTTTCCGCCGGCATCGAAAAACCGAAGAATGCTTTCATCATCGTTACCTTTTTCTATGGTGTATTTCGCAGTCAGACCTAAGGCCTCTCCTATTTCTGCGTCAGTAATGTTGTTCTGTCCGCACATCATCATGGTTGTGGCAAGATTGGTGAAGGATATTGTCTTGCCGGCGCTGTCTGACGAATAGAATCCGTTGATGGTATTACATCCATTGTTGCCGTAGATTCTGTTTTCATCAGGCACGAACTTGATGAAAGGAGCCGTCTCTCCGACAGCTTTCTTTCCGAGTACAGTCTCTATAGACCAGTCTCCGGAAATCTTTCCATCCTCAAGCCCTTCGGCTATATGCTGCAGTTTCCCGTCAACCTTTGCAATTACTTTCTCTGCTTCGGCCTTTGCGGCTTTCTCATCTTTTTTTGCTTTTGATTTTGCTATGCTGGTTTCTTTCTCAGCATTATTTCTTTCCGTTTCAACCCAGCCTTTGAGGCCTTTTCCGCTCCCCTCCTGGCTTGAGGAAGGCTTGAAAACAGAACAGCCTGTAGCACTGAATACCAAAGCCATTCCCAAAGCCGCAATCATAATACTGTTATTTCTAATCTTCATTGTTTTATCTTTTTTGTGGCGGATTTAAATAAACTATATCTTTAATCCGCAGATTTTGCAAAGTTAACAAAAATATCCCAAATATCCAATCCTCATCAGATTCTTTGACAGATGCAACTTAATTCCAATTCGAAATCAGTCTCCCCAGTGTTTTCTAAGCGGAAATTTTACCGGTCGCATCAATAGTCGGAGTGAAGTGGAATATGTGCAGTAGTTCCATATCCAGTTGAGAAGCACCGTCGCCTTTGTCCTTACACCGAGAATACTTATTAGATGAATGGCCATCCATAGAAACCATGCGAATCTTCCGGAAAATGTCATTTTTCCGATCTGTGCGATAGCCTTGTTTCGTCCGATTGTAGCCATGGTTCCTTTGTCATTGTATCGGAATTCCCGTTTCATCTCACCTTTGTTCAGATTGTCGGCAAGATTCCGGGCCTGCTGAATCGCAGGCTGTGCCACCTGCGGATGGCCGGCAGGATATTCCTCGGTCTGCATGAGAGCTATGTCGCCTATAGCGAAAACGCTGTCAGCACCTTTCACCTGATTGAACGTATCCACTATTATGCGTCCTCCCCTGCCGATCATTTCCTGAGGCAATCCGGGCATAGGTTCACCTTTCACACCTGCAGTCCATATAAGGGTTTCCCAATATTCCTCATGGCCGTCTGCGAAGGAAACCATCTTCTCGTCGTATCCTTTCATTACCGTATTCAGACGGATGTCGACAAGAAGCTGAGTAAGGTATACATATGCTTTCTGACTTAATTTTGGATCAAAAGCCGATAGAAGCCGATCAGCTCCTTCCACAAGTGTGATGGTCATGTCTTCCGGATCGAGTTCGGGATATTCTCTTGGCAGGACATCCCTTTTCATCTCACCCAATGCGCCTGCTATCTCGACACCGGCGGGTCCGCCACCTATCACAAGAAAACTGAGAAGCTGCTTACGTCGCTCCGGATCTTTCTCTATGCAGCCTCTCTCAAGGCGGTCAAGTATCTCATCTCTTGTATGGCTTGCTTCTCCGGAGGTCTTGATTCCAAACACCTTCTCCTCAAGTCCCTGCATGCCGAAGTAGTTGTTGGTAGAACCGGCGGCTATCACAAGCTTATCATATTTCAAAGTCTCGTAGCTTGTAGAGACTGTTTTAGATTTTATATCGATATTCTTGACATGTCCCATATGATAGGACACACCACCCTTGCTTTTCTTGAATTCCCTTCTGAAGGGGAAAGATATGCTCGGGACATCGAGAGCTGATGATGCAATCTGATAAAATAACGGAGGAAAGGAATGATAGTTATTTCGGTCAATAACCTTCACATCGAATTTCTTTTTGTCGAGACGCTTCGCAAGATTCATTCCGGCGAATCCTCCTCCTATTATAACGACTGTCTGTTTTTCCATAACAATTAGACTAAGATCTTTCTTTACTTCTTTTTCAATTACAACATTCCTGAGGTACATCAGGTTTGCAGATATCAAAAAAAGTTGCTATCTTTGCATACATGAAACGCTATGGAATATTACTTCTATTCTCTATATGCCTATTGCTTCCCGGCACTGCGAAAGCACAGATCAATGCGGAGCAGGTGATCACCATAGGAAGAAACGTTCTTTCGATGGATGACTATATGCTGGCAATACAGTATTTCAACCAGGCTATTAAGGCCAAGCCTTATCTCGCCGATCCCTATTTTCTCAGAGGTCTTGCCAAAATGAGTCTTGATGATTATAAAGGCGCTGAAGCAGACTGTACGGAAGCCTTGAACCGAAACAAGTTCAAGACAGAAGCATATAAACTCCGCGGGTTCGCACGTCAGCACCTCGGGCTTGATTCACTTGCAATCGAGGACTACAACGAAGGCCTCAAGCATGATCCTACCGACCGCTACTTCCTTTTCTATAAAGGTGTGGCTCAGACATCATTGAAAAAAGACGATGATGCTCTTGAGACCCTGAACACACTTCTCCGCCTTTATCCAAGATTTGAGGAAGGATATGCGGCGAGAGCCTCGCTTAATCTTCAGCGTGAGGATACAGTCGCCGCACTGGACGATGTAGAGAAGGCTATCAGGCTCAACAGGGCTATGATAAATCCTTATCTGATACGTGCTGAGATCGAAAGCAGCCGCGGCAACTGGGATATCGCACTCTCCGATATGGATGAAGCGGTGAAGCTCTATCCAGAAGAACCGGGGTTCTACATCAACCGTGCGTATGTAAGATACAATACCGACAATTATCTCGGTGCGATGTCTGATTATAATTTCGCGCTTCAGCTCGATCCCAACAATATGGCCGCTCTCTTCAACAGGGCTCTTCTTAGATTCGAGGTAAAAGATCTCATAAATGCAAAAAAGGATTTTTCCACTGTCCTCACTCTTAATCCTGAGAATTTTCATGCGCTTTATAATCGTGGCCTGGTGGAGCTTGAGACAGGGGAATATAAGGAGGCTCTCGCCGACTTCAGGAGCATAGCAAGGAAATATCCGAATTTTTATCCGGTATACTATGCAATAGCCGAAGCCGAGCGTAATCTTGGAAATCTTAAGGCAGTCGGCGCCAATATCAATCATGCTGAAAGCCTTGTGCGCAAGTATGTGGCTAATCCTGAGAATAATCCGCTTGACCGTCCGACGATTGCCGCAGGTACTCCCAGAAACGCGAAAAGTACTCCCGACGGAGAAGTTGAGGATGAAAACGAGGTTATGAACCGTTTCAATCAGCTCGTCACCATGCAGGAGATTCCTCAGACGCAGCTTTCCTACAACGAACGCATCAAAGGCAGGGTCCAGGATCGAAACGTGATGGCGGAGCCGGAACCTCTCTATACAATATCCTTCAATCCGTCGCCTAAATCTCTTGGTGGCGTGACAAATTATTTCCGTGCCCTTGATGACTTCAACCGTGGTCGTTATATTACCCGCACACTATATCTTTGTCCTCTGCAGGGCACTCTGACAGATGAAGAATATGATGCGCTTTTCAAACTATCTGATAAATATACCTCAGTAATATCAGGCGCCGGAAGTAAGGTGCGTCCTGCCGATCTTCTTGCCCGCAGTGTCGCTTACTCGATGCTGAAAAACTATAAGGCGGCTATCGAAGATCTCGATGTGATATTATCGAAAAACCCTGACTTTACGATAGCTTACTTATTGCGTGGGGTAGCCCGCTATGAGAACGCCCGGCTGCAGGAAGACCAGAGGATGGCTATGCAGGGTATTTCCATGGCTGCCGCTGATTTCGAGGCAGCCACAAGACTTGATCCGAGACTTATACACGCATGGTTTAACCTGGGATACATACTTTATAGTCAGCGGGACTATTCGCAGGCGGCTGAATATTTCACAAAAGCTATAAATCTTGACCCGGAGTTCGGTGCCGCATATTACAATCGCGGACTATGTTATCTTTCCGCCGGTAAAAAGAATGAGGCGTTCGCCGATCTTTCCCGTGCCGGAGAACTCGGCGTCCTCCCGAGCTACAACATCCTCAAGCGCATGAAGTAAACTCCCGTCTCATAAAAAACGGATCGTTAATATATGCGATAATGATGTATTATGCATCGTCAGAGCCGCTTGATGATCTTTGCGGGATTTCCGGC
>JAIEBK010000083.1:1669-3304 GCA_029070945.1 Muribaculaceae bacterium | reverse complement strand
ATATTTTTTATTTGGAAAATATTGGGGATTTGATTAAATTTGCGTGGGAAATAACGATACATTAACCCTAAAACAATAAGATACACATGAAAAGACTGTTACCGGCGCTGGGTATGATCGGCGCACTTATCCTTTCCGCATGCGGCGGAAAAGGATCAGCCAATGAGGCGGAGGGAGAGGAACGGGACTCTACCTATACCAACGTGAAGCATCCGGAATGGAGCCGTAACGCGGTGATATATGAGGTAAACCTGCGGCAATACAGCGATGACGGAAAAGTCACTTCCTTCCAGAAGGAACTTCCCCGCCTCAAAGACTTAGGCGTGGACATACTATGGATGATGCCTATACATCCCATCAGCCAGAAGGACCGTAAGGGTACACTCGGCAGTTACTACGCGGCAGCCGACTATACGGCTTTCAACCCGGAATTCGGCACTATAGAGGAATTCAAGGAAATGGTGAAGGATGCTCACGAGAAAGGAATGAAAGTGATTCTCGACTGGGTGCCTAACCATACGGGACGCGACCACAAGTGGGTCACGGAGCATCCGGAATATTACAAGAAGGATTCGCTGGGCAACATGGTAGGACTATACGACTGGACGGACGTATACGTGCTTGACTATTCAAAGCCTGAGACACGCAAGGCAATGGTAGACGCCATGAAGTTCTGGCTGACAGAGGCAGATGTAGACGGATTCCGCTGCGACGTGGCGATGGAGGTGCCGACCGACTTCTGGGACGAGGCCCGTCCGCAGCTCGAGGCAGCGAAGGCCGACATCTTCATGCTTGCGGAGGCAAGCAAACCGGAACTGCAGAAGAACGGTTTTGACATGGGCTATAACTGGCCTATGAAGGATCTCTTCAGCGAGATCGCAGCCACCTCCGGCCAATACACCTTCAAGGGTAACGACGGTAAAGTCAAGGATTTTCCGGAAAAGCATGCCACCGACATATATACGCTGCTTGAAGAGCAGGCTGCGGACTATCCGAAGGATACCTACCTGATGAACATGGTGACCAACCATGACCTCAACTCATGGGAAGGCACCGAATTTGACCGACTGGGCAACCTGACGAACGCTTTCGCAGTACTTTCCTACACGCTGCCGGGCATGCCGATGATATATACCGGACAGGAAACCGGGATGAACCGCGCATTCGAGTTCTTCGAGAAAGACAAAGCCCCGCAGTGGGAACCGCGCAATGAATACTTCGAGTTCTATCAGAAGATGAATGCCCTTAAGCATTCGCAGCAGGCTCTGGCAGCGGGAACTGAAGGGGGATCAGTGGTCAGCTATCCGACAGTAAGCCCGGATCTGCTCGTGTTCTCACGTGAGAAGGATGGCTCAAAGGTAGTGACGATGGTCAACCTCGGATCGGAGGAACAGGCCGTGGAGTTCAGGGGCGGTAAACCTGACGTGAGCGGGATGAAAGATTATTTCCGCGGCGAGACGGCAGACGTGCCGATGTCGATGGAAAGCGGGGAGTATCTGGTGTTTGTTAAAGATTAATGATAATGAGCGGGCTTTCGGCCCGCTCATTATCATTTAATACGTAGGGGCGGAGGCTGGAAGCCTCCGTTCCATGGGCTACATGAGATATGGCGGTTAGGAAACCGCCTACCCATAA
>JAIEBK010000083.1:0-1569 GCA_029070945.1 Muribaculaceae bacterium | reverse complement strand
AGACGTCGAGGCCGAAGGCTTCGCGGATGGCGGGTACGGAGTCGAGCTTTTCCCATGAGAAGAGTTCGACTTCGCGCTCAATGGGCTCCGGATCGTAGCCTGACTTGAATACCTTCTTCACCTTACGGGGCTGACGGCCCATATGGCCGTAGGCGGCTGTCTCGAGATAGATCGGTTCACGAAGGCCGAAACGCTTCTCGATGGCAAGCGGACGCAGGTCGAAGAGGCCTTTCACCACATCGGCTATCTGAGCATCGGACATGTTGACCTTGGAGCGACCGAAGGTGTTGATGTTGAAGCTTACAGGGCTTGCCTCCCCGATGGCATAGGCCACTTGCACAAGCACCTCGTCAGCAACGCCGGCCGCAACGAGATTCTTCGCTATATGACGGCATGCATAGGCAGCCGAACGGTCGACCTTGGAAGGATCCTTGCCGGAGAATGCACCACCACCATGAGCACCGCGACCACCATATGTGTCAACAATAATCTTACGTCCTGTAAGGCCGGCATCGGCATGCGGACCTCCGAGCACGAACTTGCCAGTAGGATTGACATGCAGAATATACCGATCGTCAAAGAGAGCCTTAGTCTTTTCAGGAAGTTTCGCAAGGACCCGTGGTATAAGGACATTGCGCACATCACGCCGGATGACCTCGAGCATCTTGTTCTCAGCAACCTTTCTTGCCTCGGGCGTATCCTCAAGGGGCTCGATGAACTCATCATGCTGAGTGGATATGACTATTGTATTGACATGTAGAGGCAGACCGTTGTCGTCATACTCCACAGTCACCTGGCTCTTAGAGTCGGGACGGAGATAAGTGACGAGTTTTCCCTTACGGTAGTATGTCATCTCCTTTCCCTCGCGACGAATGTCGGCAAGTTCCTGAACGAACATGTGGGCGAGGTCAAGTGTAAGAGGCATGAGGGATTCGGTCTCATTTACAGCGTAGCCGAACATCATACCCTGATCACCTGCGCCCTGATGCTCCTCCACCTCACGGTTGACACCCTGGGCGATGTCGGCACTCTGCTCATGAATAGCAGAGAAGATGCCGCAGCTGTCGGCATCGAAGCGGTATGCGCCACGGTTGTAGCCGATGCGGTCAATCACATTACGGACAACGGAGTGAATGTCGACATATGCATCAGATGAAACTTCGCCTGCGATCACCACCTGTCCTGTAGTCACGAGAGTCTCTATACCTGTGTGGCTCTTAGGATCGCGAACGAGAAACTCGTCGAGAAGTGCGTCTGAAATCTGATCGGCTACCTTATCGGGATGGCCTTCAGAAACGGATTCGGATGTGAATAAGTAGCTCATATTAAGGGTTAAGGGTTAGGGGTTAAGGGTTAAGAGTTAAGTGGGCAGAGGGGAAAAATAAATGAGGCATCGTGGGCTTGCGCTCAGAATGCCTCGACAGCTTGAATCCGCCACCTTATCGGCGGGGCGGATGATCAATATGCAGTTTTAGCATTTTTTTCAGTGGTTGCAAGCAGCCAAATTTTTCCACTCTTCAGCAGTCCTTCCGGAATGCGGGTGCAAAGATAGTCAAAATATTTGAGAAT
>JAIEBK010000082.1 GCA_029070945.1 Muribaculaceae bacterium | reverse complement strand
CCCATTACGGAATGCCTGATAAGTATTCCGCATATCTTACGGTCATCTACATATATATCGTTAGGCCACTTCACTTTGGCCTCGATTCCATGGCCGGCAAGAAAATCCACCACGGCAAGCGATACAGCTTCCGACATGGAAAACTGAGCTATCGGAGGCAACCCGACAGGGCGATAGAATATAGAGAATGTCAGGTTCTTACCCGGCTCCGCCTCCCATGAATTGCCCCGCTGGCCCTGACCTGCCGTCTGGCGATATGCCGTCACCATCACGGGTGCTTCAAGCTCCGCGACATTTCGCATTATATAGACGTTGGTGGAATCTACCTCATCCAAATGTAATATTTTCATACCATCAAAAGAAATCGGACGCACGGTTATAGGAAAGCGATACGCCGTGAATGGTCCGGCAACTCTTCAATCTCAACAAAGAGGGTATCATCAGGAAGGATGTCTTCTATATTCTCGGTCCACTCCATCAGGCAGAGGTTTCCGCTGTCCCAATAGTCTTCGATTCCTATATCATAGGCCTCCGCAGAAGATTCAAGACGGTAGAAATCGAAGTGATATACTGTCTGCCCCGTCTCCGATGAATGATATTCATTGGCTATGGCGAATGTCGGCGATGAGGCCTCGTCGTCCATCTTAAGCTGACGCATCAGTTCGGCTACAAGGGTCGTTTTTCCGGCTCCCATCTTTCCCCGCAGCGCCACAATCCTGCGCTCCCCTATCACTTCAAGGAACTCAGCCGCCGCCCGCGGCATATCCTCCATATCCTTTATGATTATTTCCATATAATCCGGATTATAAGATTTATTAAGATTTATAAGACTTATACTACTAATAACAATTTTGAATGAATTGTTATATAATATGGAAGAGATACTAATTATTCCGGCCAATAAAAGCCTGAATATGGATTTTTTTCGTTATATTTGCAGATTGATGCATTCCCGAGCTGAGTCCGAGGAATGTCTGATCTATGTATAACTAAAATTAACTCAATATAATATAATGGCAAATCAGGAACTGAGCGAACAGGAAATCGTAAGGCGCAACAGCATGCAGGCTCTCCGCGAGCGCGGAATAGAGCCTTATCCCGCAGCTGAATACGTCGTAACCGGACACAGCGAGGAAATCAAGGAAAACTTCAAGGATGACGCGGAAAAGCGCGAGGTATGCGTGGCAGGACGCATCATGAGCCGCCGCATCATGGGCAAGGCCTCTTTCGTAAGCCTTCAGGATGCCGAAGGACGCATCCAGATCTACGTCAGCCGTGACGACCTCTGCCCCGGAGAGGACAAAGACATGTATAATGTCGTCTTCAAGAAGCTCCTCGACATAGGAGACTTCATCGGAGTGAAAGGTTATGTGTTCCGCACCCAGACCGGCGAGATTTCGGTACACGCACAGGAAATAACAGTGCTCAGCAAGAGCCTTCGTCCCCTTCCGATGGTGAAGATGAAGGATGGAAAGGCCTACGACGCCTTCACCGATCCGGAACAGCGCTACCGTCAGCGTTACGTCGACCTCGTGGTGAATCCGGGCATCAAGGAAATATTCCTAAAGCGAAACAAGATCTTCAACTCCATGCGTCAGTATTTCAACGATCACGGCATCATGGAGGTCGAGACTCCCATCCTGCAGTCAATCCCCGGCGGAGCGGCCGCACGTCCGTTTATCACGCACCACAACGCCCTCGACATTCCTCTCTATCTGCGTATCGCAAACGAGCTTTACCTCAAGCGACTGATAGTAGGCGGATTCGACGGAGTATATGAGTTCGCGAAGGATTTCCGCAACGAAGGCATGGACCGCACCCACAATCCCGAATTCACATGCATGGAGGTCTATGTGGCCTACAAAGATTATAACTGGATGATGCGTTTCGTAGAGAACATGCTCGAGAAGATTTGCCTTGACGTCAACGGCACCACAGAGGTGCAGATCGGCGACAACACGGTGTCGTTCAAGGCTCCTTTCCGCCGTGTGACGATGACCGATGCCATCAAGGAACACACAGGCTTCGACATCACCGGCAAGACCGAAGAGGAGCTTCGTGCCTTCTGCAAGCAGGAGCACATCGAGATCGACGACAGCTGGGGCAAGGGCAAACTCATCGACGAGATATTCGGAGAGAAGTGCGAGGGCAGCTACATCCAGCCCACATTCATCACCGACTATCCCATCGAGATGTCGCCGCTCACCAAGAAGCACCGCGACAATCCGGAACTAACCGAACGTTTCGAGCTGATGGTCAACGGCAAGGAACTCTGCAACGCATACTCCGAGCTGAACGACCCGATCGACCAGTACGAGCGTTTCGTAGACCAGATGAACCTCGCCGACAAGGGCGACGACGAGGCCATGATCATAGACCATGACTTCATCCGCGCTCTTGAATACGGCATGCCTCCCACATCCGGACTTGGAATCGGCATGGACCGCCTGACGATGCTTATGACCGGACAGACAGCAATTCAGGAAGTGCTCTTCTTCCCGCAGATGCGTCCTGAGAAGAAGCAGGTAAAGGCAGAATCGGAAGAAGAGAAAGAAGAAGAAAAGTAATCATGGAAAGCAAAGACCATATATCGAAAGTAGCCGTTCTTGGCGGCGGAAGCTGGGCCACCGCACTGGCCAAGCTTCTGCTGAAGAACTGCGACCGCATAGGATGGTATCTGCGCAGCGACGACAAGATAGAGGAATTCCGCAAGATCGGACACAACCCGTCGTATCTCACCGATGTGAGTTTCGATACAGACCGCATAGATTTCTCGGCCGACATTAACGAGGTGGCCGACGGAGCGGACACCCTCGTCGTAGCGATGCCCTCACCCTACTTCCTGCCGGAGATAAGCAAGCTTACCACCGACATAAAGGGAAAGAACATCGTGTCGGCCGTCAAAGGCATCGTGCCGGACCGCAACATGATCATCACCGACTATTTCGAACAGATCTGCGGAGTGCCGAGAGGCAACATGCTCGTCATCGGTGGGCCCTGCCATGCGGAGGAAGTGGCGCTCGATCGACTGAGCTACCTCACGATAGGATGTCTCGACACAGACAAGGCGCGGCAGTTCGCATCGCGTCTCGCATCAGCCAAGATGAAGACCATCATATCGGACGACGTTGACGGCATCGAATACGCGGCGGTACTGAAGAACGTATACGCCATTGCCGCAGGCATGGTCAACGGCATGAAGGCCGGCGACAATTTCATGGCCATGCTTGTCAGCAACGCCATCAGGGAAATGCGTAAGTTCGTCGACACGATAGCCCCGATGCCACGCGACATCGACCGCTCTGCGTATCTCGGTGACCTACTCGTGACAGCTTACAGCAAATTCTCGCGCAACCACAACTTCGGCTCGATGCTCGGCAAGGGCTACAGCGTGAAGGTGGCCAAGATGGAGATGAGCATGGTGGCTGAAGGATATTACGGCACCAAATGCATGTATGACATCAACGAGCGTCCCGAGCTTCAGGTAGAGATGCCTATTCTCGATATGGTCTATGCAGTGCTATACGAAGGAGTCAACGTTCGCCGTGCCATGAAGGAACTTGCCGATTCCTTCTCCTGACCCTTAAACGATTAAACAATTAAACGGTTAAACTCCTAAACTCTTAAACAAATAACCCAAAATTATAAAAAACTATGAAAGCAGTAAGTTTAGACATTCAGCATGCAGTCTATTTTGCTGAAAAAGAATTCAACGCAAATGCAGGAGCCGCAAACGAGGCCATCATAGATGTAAATACAGGCCGGGCAGCCGGCAACGATTTCCTCGGCTGGGTGAAGCTTCCCTCCGAGACAGACCCGAAACTTCTCGACAGGATCAACGCCACAGCCGACCGTCTTAAGGAGAAATGCGACTATGTGGTGTGCATCGGCATCGGCGGCAGCTATCTTGGAGCAAAGGCCGTGATCAGTGCCCTCAGCAATAACTTCGCCGACTTCATCAATAATCCCGAGCCCAAGCATGCCAAAGTGCTCTACGCCGGACAGAATATCGGCGAGGAATATACAGCGGAACTTCAGGACTTCCTCAAAGATAAGAAATTCGGTATTGTAGTAATCTCCAAGTCAGGCACCACCACTGAGCCGGCTATCGCGTTCCGTCTTCTCAAGGCGCAGCTCGAGGAGCAGGCCGGAAAGGAAGCGGCCAAAGACCTCATCGTGGCCATCACAGACGAGAAGAAAGGTGCGCTCCGCACCCTCGCCACACAGGAAGGCTATGAGACCTATGTAATTCCCGACAACGTCGGAGGCCGTTTTTCAGTGCTCACCCCGGTTGGCCTTCTTCCTATCGCAGTGGCAGGCTTCGACATCACCAAGCTCGTGGCAGGCGCGGCCGAGATGGAGAAAGACACCACCGAGCCCGGCGGCGACAACATAGCCGAGACTTATGCCCGCGTGCGCAACGCCCTCTATCAGAGCGGCAAGAAGATCGAGATTCTCGCCAACTTCAACCCGAAGCTCCACTACTTCGCAGAATGGTGGAAGCAGCTCTATGGCGAAAGCGAAGGCAAGGACGGAAAGGGAATCTTCCCGGCAGCCGTAGACTTCACCACCGACCTCCACTCAATGGGCCAGTGGATTCAGGACGGCGAGCGTACCATCTTCGAGACAGTGATCTCCGTAAAAGAACCGCTTCTGCACAAATACATCCCGACAGACGATCAGAACCTCGACGGACTGAACTTCCTCGGCGGCAAGAGAGTAGATGACGTCAACAAGATGGCTGAACTCGGCACCATGCTCGCACACGTAGACGGCGGAGTTCCAAACATCAAGATCGAGATCAACAAGCTCGACGAATACACTCTCGGCGCGCTCATCTATTTCTTCGAGAAGGCCTGCGGCATTTCCGGCTATATGCTCGGTGTCAACCCGTTCAACCAGCCGGGTGTGGAAGCATATAAGAAAAACATGTTCGCGCTCCTCGGAAAACCGGGCTACGAGAAGGAGACCGCCGATATCCAGGCACGTCTGAACAAGTAAGCCATCCAGGTAATATCATTACAAATCCCGATTACTCCCGGTCAATCCGGATTAATCGGGATTTCAAATTTATTACAGATGTTAAATAAAAGTTAATACTCAACATAATCAAAAATTCAAATGAACCATCAACCTTTCAGGCGTGTTTAAATAGCGTAACTCGGACAGACAGACGGGATGCAAGACAGAGAGTCGGAAAGCAACCGCGAGTTACCCCGAATTTGATTAGATTGATTAGTTTAATTGCTATAAGCGTTCTGAAAAAAAGTTGTTATTGTTGTTTGAATTAAAGGAATTAGGTCGACGTGAGTCGACCTATTTTCTTTTTGTATATTCGGGATTTTTTTATTAATTTTGCGCATAAAACGACAGCCTTACCGACAGATGGCAATATCAGTAATTATAGGGACATACAATTCCGCAAAATACATTCGCAAAGCGATCGATTGTGTCAGGGACTATGATGAAGTCCTCATCTTCGACTACGGAAGTACGGATGACACATTAGAGACTGCAAGGCAGGCGGGATGTAATGTGATATATACCGCCGGGGAGGATACCGACGGCTACTCGGCGCACAACCACGCCATACATAAGGCAAAAAATGACTGGATTCTTTTTCTGAAACCGGGAGAGATCGCGCCACGCGATCTAAAAGGTTATCTTGAAGACTTCATAAAGAATCCCGGCGACACCCACGGTCTTTTCATTCCGCGGCGCCACTTCCTTATGAACAAGGAGGATTTCAACAACTATCCCGATTTCCAGCTAAGATTCTTCCACCGCGGAGGTACTGTATGGAACGACGACGAGTCTGAACTACCATCAGTATACGGCCGCACCGACCGCATACCGGCTCAACCCCGTAAATACGCCATAATCCAGATTCCCGGCACGATCAATGACTCGATCGGCCATCTTGAAGACAGCTGCCCGGACGGAGAGATTCCGTCTCGAAAGATCCCTCTCATCGAGATTCTCACAACCACGATGGGAACGTTTATGAAGGAATACATTCTGAAAGGAAAGTTCCGTTACGGTACCATAGGCTACATCGATGCGGTCAACACCACAATGAAAGACTACTTCATCCTCGCCAAGCGTCATGAAAGAAATGCGCTGGAGGAGATAAACGAAAAACTGAAATGACCAGAACCGGACTAATCAAATGTCTCGCCGCTGTCGTGACGGCATCGACCCTTCTTCTTTCGTGCGGAGCGGGAAAGAAGACCGCTACAGCACCGGAGACACAGCAGGATGAAGCGACCGAATCGGTCGCGGAAAAGACGGGCATGCTTTTCTGTCCTGACAGCGCATATGCATACGTAGAGAAGCAGGTGTCGTTCGGTCCCAGAGTGCCGGGAACCGAAGCTCACAGGCTATGCGGAGACTGGCTCTCAGCCAAGCTCAAAGGATTCGGAGCGGAAGTGACTGAGCAGACGGCGACGCTGAATACATTCGACGGCACGCGCATCCCGATGCGCAATATCTTCGCACGTATAAATCCGACCGCTGAAAAACGTATCCTTATGTTCGCACATTGGGACTGCCGCCCCTGGGCCGACCAGGATCCTGATCCGGAGAAGCATTCCTCTCCTATCGACGGAGCTAACGACGGAGCGAGCGGAATCGGCGTGCTTCTCGAACTGGCACGCATCCTGTCAGGGATGACGGGAGACACCGGAATAGACATTCTGCTCTGCGATGCCGAAGACTGGGGTGAGGAAAGCAACGACGAAAGCTGGGCTCTCGGAGCAAGGCATTTCGCATCCAACCTTCCTTCCAAGGGATACACGCCATCGGCTGCCATACTGCTCGATATGGTAGGGGCGCCAGACGCCACGTTCATGAGGGAATACTTCTCCCAGCTTGCCGATCCCGCTCTCGCCGACGAGATCTGGAGCATCGCGAAAAGCCTCGGCTACGGAGATATGTTTGTCAACCGCATGGGATCTGCCGTCAACGACGACCATGTGGAGCTGATCAAGGCCGGCATCCCGGCCATCGACATAATCGACTACAGGGAAGGCTCCGGATTTTTCAGCGGATGGCATACTTCCGCCGACAATATGGGATGCATCTCCAGAGAGACACTTGGAGCCGTCGGCAACGTACTCGAGACATACATAAAGAAAAATCAATAAATAAAGACATAATAACATGAATTTCATCGAAGAACTTACCTGGCGCGGTATGATCCATACCATGATGCCGGGCACAGAAGAGCAACTAAATAAAGAGATGACCACAGCCTACCTCGGCATTGACCCGACGGCAGACTCACTTCATATCGGACATCTCTGCGGAGTGATGATGCTCCGCCATCTGCAGCGCTGCGGCCACAAGCCCATCGCACTTGTCGGGGGCGCCACAGGAATGATCGGCGACCCGTCGGGAAAGAGCGCCGAGCGCAACCTGCTCGACGAAGCAACCCTCCGTCACAATCAGGAGGCGATAAAGGCACAGCTTGCCCGATTCCTTGACTTCGAAAGCGACGCTCCCAACAGGGCTGAGCTCGTAAACAACTACGACTGGATGAAGGAATTCTCCTTCCTTGACTTCGCACGCGAGATCGGCAAACACATCACCGTCAACTACATGATGGCCAAGGAATCCGTGCAGAAGCGCCTTAACGGCGAGGCCCGCGACGGACTCAGCTTCACCGAGTTCACCTATCAGCTCCTTCAGGGCTATGACTTCCTTCATCTTTACGAGACCAAGGGTTGCAAGCTCCAGCTCGGAGGATCCGACCAGTGGGGCAACATCACCACCGGCGGAGAACTAATAAGGAGGAAACTCGGCGGAGAGGTATTCGCACTCACCTGCCCCCTCATCACAAAGCCCGACGGCGGCAAATTCGGAAAGACCGAGAGCGGCAACGTCTGGCTCGACGCTCGCTACACATCTCCCTATAAGTTCTATCAGTTCTGGCTCAACGTAGGTGATGCCGAAGCCGAGAAATACCTTAAGATCTTCACTTTCCTCTCGAAAGAAGAGATCGAGGCTCTCGCAGCGGAGCATGCGAAGGATCCGGGACTGCGCCCGCTGCAGAAGAAACTCGCGGAGGAAGTGACAGTGATGGTACACGGTAGGGAAGCATACGAAGCGGCTGTATCGGCAAGCAAGATTCTCTTCAGCAACAGCGCTGTCGACGAGCTCCACAAGCTCGACGAGCAGACACTCCTCGACATCTTCGAGGGAGTTCCTCGCTTCGAGATCTCGCGCGCGGACATAGAAGCCGGCATTCCGGCTCTCGACTTCCTTGCGGAAAAGACCAAGGTGTTCCCCTCCAAGGGCGAAGCCCGCAAGATGATACAGGGCAACGGCGTAAGCATCAATAAGGAGAAACTTACCGACCCGACGGCGCTTATCGGGAAAGAGCATCTGCTTGGCGGCAAATACATCCTTGCGCAGAAAGGCAAGAAAAACTACTTCCTCATTTCCGTCAAGGACTGATATATGCCTGAATTCGACATCCACGGAAGCCAGACCACTCCCAAAGGGAGCGACCGCGACATAGAAAAGGCCCTGCGCCCGCTGAATTTCGACGACTTCAGCGGCCAGGACAAGATAGTGGCCAACCTGCGCGTCTTCGTGCAGGCGGCCCGTATGCGCGGAGAGGCCCTTGACCACACACTGCTGCACGGACCTCCGGGACTCGGAAAGACCACGCTGAGCAACATCGTGGCCAACGAGCTGAACGTCGGATTCAAGGTGACAAGCGGTCCGGTGCTCGACAAACCCGGAGACCTCGCGGGAATACTGATGAGTCTGGAGCCACATGACGTGCTCTTTATCGACGAGATCCACCGTCTTCACCCGATAGTGGAGGAATACCTATATTCCGCGATGGAAGACTACCGCATCGATATACTCCTCGACAAAGGTCCGGGGGCCAAGTCGGTGCAGCTCACCATCTCCCCCTTCACGCTCATCGGAGCCACCACACGCAGCGGTCTGCTTACGGCACCGCTGCGCGCCCGCTTCGGCATCAACTGTCATCTTGAATACTACGACCACGAAGTGCTCCGCGGAATCGTAAAGCGCTCCGCAAGACTTCTCAACACCGCCATCATAGACGACGCGGCCCTCGAGATCGCGCTCCGCAGCCGCGGCACTCCGCGCATCGCGAACGCATTACTTCGCCGCGTACGCGACTTCGCTATGGTGATGGGTAACGGGACCATAGACCTCAGGACAGCAAGAATGGCTCTGGAAGCCCTTAACATCGACACCCACGGACTTGACGAGATCGACAACCGCATACTGACCACCATAATCGATAAATTCGGAGGGGGCCCGGTAGGGCTCACTACCATAGCCACAGCCTTAGGAGAAGACAGCGGAACGATCGAGGAGGTCTACGAGCCTTTCCTCATCAAGGAGGGTTTTCTGAAGCGCACACCACGCGGACGGGAAGTGACGGAACTGGCATATCGTCATCTGGGGCGCTATCCGTCAAATAAGGAAGCTTCTCTCTTCGACTGACGACTTCAGGTTTAATGGTTTAAATCGCTTAATTGGTTTAAGAGGTTTAAGGAGTTTAGAAAGTTTAGAAGGTTTAAGAAGTTTAGGATGTTTATGTGGAATAATGGTATTTTAAACCTTTTCAATTAAACCAATTAAACCGCTTAAACGATTTAAACCATTTAAACCCTTTCACTTAAACCTCATAAACCTCT
>JAIEBK010000081.1:5557-6750 GCA_029070945.1 Muribaculaceae bacterium | reverse complement strand
CTTGTTCTGCTCAAGCCATTTCAGACGGCGTGCATCAGGAAGATGCTTAACTTTAAACTCGTCAAACCGAACATTAAAGCCTTCTCCATCCGGACTTGCTCCCATCACGCCGACTTTCACCGGATGATTGTCCTGCATCCATGCATTGCGCATCATGACATACTCCTTTCCATCGAAAGAATAGAACACCTCGATGGCATCCAGACGTCTCACAGCCTTGATATATATGGACTCCACAGGGCGATCAAGTTTGATTACGCTCCAGTCGCTTGTGTGATGTGTCACCACCACACTCAGATTGTGCTTCCCATCCACAAATTCGATGCCGGCCTTGATATAATTCTCATTGTCGAGCCTGATCATTAATCCTGCCTGATCAAATCGTGCTTTATAATCCCCCGTAATCTTTACTGTGACCTCAAATTCTCCTCCATATTCTCCATAATAGAAGGGAGCGTCGTCGACGGTGAATCCATAATGGGAGATACGCCAGTAATCAGTCTGAGGCGTTACGAACATTGAAAGAGAATTATCGTTAAGTTCCCAATTCTCCGGCTCATTAAACCATTGCATCTTATTCCATGTTTAGGTCGCCGGGTTTGAAAGGAATCCGGCCGTGATTATTGTTATTTAAGAGACTTTATCCACTGGCTGATTATTTCCAGAACTTCAGGTGATACGGTTTCCTCGATTGTGGCGTATTCATTTACAGATCCCGTCGTGCAGTGCTGAAACAGATGATTCAGTCCTTCTAATGCCATTACTTTGTTCATGGCGTTTGAAGGCAATCCGTTTTTCAAGGCATTCAGGTTATTCTGATAGAATACCTGGGTGTCTTTTGTTCCATTTAATGCCAATACCGGACATTTGACTTTGCCTAAACTGTCTCGCATGTCCAACGTCAGGAAATACTGCATATATGGAGTCTTTAACTGCCTTAAACCGCCTTTGATATTCTGTTTCAATTCTGAAGGAAGACTTGACGTTTCCAATTTCCGGCTTACAGATTCATCTCCGTCAAAAGCCAATGCAAGCAATCCGCAATATTCATTCACAACCTCCTGAGGATATCCGGCCTGATTTAGAGCATATCGGTTCTGATCTAAAAGTAATTCCTTGCCCGATACAACCATTCCTGCAAGACTGACGATAAAGTCAACTTTATCGTCTGCTCCCAACATAAAGGAAACTGT
>JAIEBK010000081.1:2244-5457 GCA_029070945.1 Muribaculaceae bacterium | reverse complement strand
TGGTTTTCTCACCTGAGACGAGAACCAGAGGAAATTCAGCACCTCTCTGGGTAAATACACCCGATATCCTGCCTTTATCAAACTTGCCTTCAAAAGACGCTCCGATTGAAGGAATATTTATAGTGATGTTTTCCGAATCTTTTTTTGTCACTTGTATCGGAATTCCCCTGACCCCTTGAGCAGGAGAATCGACTGTCGGGTTGTTGTCGTCCAAGTGAAATACGAGAGGAAGTTTCGTAGCCTGCACGTTGAGATCACCCGACCATACACCACTTTGGGAAAATACCCATAATATGCCGGCTAAAAAATTAAATACTGCTAAAATGCCTCTTTTCATATAATGAATCATTTAGATACAAAATTAGTCAAAATATTTGGAATGCTGAAATTTTAGGTTCTAAATATATTGGCATCATTTAGAACAGAACCTTAAAAGGTAGAATCGCTTATAGAATTAAGGCCCCATCTCATAAAATGGGGCCTTAATAGCTGGGAGTATTTTGATTATTTGCGTATCACCTTGCCTTTAGTCACGTAATAGCCGGGAGTTAGTCTTTCAAGAGAAGTGCCCAGATAGCGGCCGGTAAGATCAAAATATCCGGTTTGATTGAAACCGCTGTATTCATTCATCACTTCTTTGATCGATGCAGGGTCAGACTTATATGTGAGTTTCACAACTCCTCCTTCTGTCGTCAGCGAACAAGTTTGGCGTATTTCAGAAGCGGACTCAGCCAGCAGTAGGTCTATGGTTCCTTTTTCAACGTCAAAGGTCTGGGTTTCAGTGTTGAAGTAAGATAGTTGTTCATGCTTCAGTGGAATCGTAATCGTGACGCTTTCATCTGGTTCAAGATCCACGCGGGTGAATCCGACGAGCTGTAACTGTGGACGGTCAATCGCTGAGTGGCAGCGTGCGTAGAGCTGCACTACGTCCGCACCTTTACGATCCCCTATGTTTTTGACAGTGGCGCTTATGGTAACTTCTTCGTCTTTTTTAAGATGGTCTGAAGATACGGTCATATCGGAATACTCGAATTCTGTATAGCTCATGCCATGTCCGAAAGAATAAAGTGGTGTGCCCTTGTGATACATATAAGTATATCCTGCATTGCGAATGTCATAGTTGAGCATGTTTGAAGGTAGTGCCGACAATGAGCTGTACCATGTGGAAGTAAGATGTCCCGACGGGTTGAAGTCTCCGTAAAGAACGTCTGCTATCGCCTGGCCTTGAGCCTGTCCGTCATACCATGCTTCTACGATAGCCGGTACATTCTCCTGAGCCCAGTTGATAGTCAGTGAAGAGCATGACTGAAGTACGAGTACCATATTTGGATTCACTGAATATACAGCCTCCAGCAGTTTCTGCTGATCACCCGGCAGATTCAATGATGTTCTGTCATTGCTCTCATCGGAAACAGAAAGGTCGGTGCCTGCGCAGAAAATCACGACATCTGCTTTTGCCGCGATCTCTTTTGCACGCTCTATATTTGTCGATGCAGTGCCTGTGATGTCACATCCTTTATAGAAATAGACGGGACCATCCTCTTCAAGAGGATTTGTGATGGCTGGATCATATAATCTGAACCAATCCATATTAGCGCAATATTTATCCCCGTTGGTGCCTCCCTCAAACTTTACATAAACTTTATGGGTGCCTTTGAATACTGACGGGTCGACTTCTACGGTAGTCACGGTGTATTTGCTCCAGTTGCCTGTCACGGGACATGTCACTGTGGCGGCTGGCTCACCATCCATGTTATCGAGATAGAACTTAACTATAGTTGGATTATTGTTCTTTGCTCCGTGATATATATCCAGATGTGTGCGTCCGGCACCGAAGTGGACATTTTCAAAAGCAACCCAGTCATTATTGAATATATAGCCGAGATTGCCCGATGATCCGTTGGCTTCGTGTGTTAGACGTTTGTTGCCTGAAGGTACTGACTGCTCTGTGCAATCCTCAAACTGCACTGTACCGTCATCATATACGTAATCCAGTTTTGAAGCTACTCCTTCAAGTATAGTAGTCAGTGCTGTAGGAGAACCGGAATATCCGCCAAGAATTACTGTGTTGCCTTGTGGGCCGATTATGGCCACACTTTTGTCTTTGTTGAGTGGTAGGAATCCGTTGTCGTTTTTGAGGAGAACAATGGCTTCCTGGGCGGCTTTCAGTGCAAGCTTCTGATGTGCTTCGCAATTAAGGAGATCGGAAGACACTCCTGTCCAGCGCACGGAAGAAGCCGGATCAAACTCGCCTACCGAGAAGCGGGCTGCGAGTACCCTGGTTAGCGCGCGGTCCAGATCTGCTTCTGTCATAAGGCCTTTTTCGATCGCTTCCTTGCAGTATTCCTGAAAGGTATCGCCGCAGTTCAAGTCTTCTCCGTTCACCATCGATACAGCCGATGCCTCAGCTCCGGTCTTAACGTAATGGTGCTTGTTGTAGACATCTTCAACCGCTCCGCAATCGGATGTAACGAAGCCGTCGAAGCCCCATTCCCCTCGGAGAATGTCGATGAGAAGTTCATGATTAGCGCCGCAAGGCACGCCGTTGACTGCGTTGTATGCACTCATTATCGATCTGACATTAGCTTCCTTTACAGCCATCTCAAAAGCCGGAAGATAGTATTCTCGAAGGTTGCGGTCATCGACACTGCTGGATGTATTGTGTCGGCCTCTCTCATAGTTGTTGGCGGCAAAATGCTTGGCTGTCGCAATTGTCTTGAAGTGTTTGTCATCATCTCCCTGCATGCCCTTGATGAACTCTACGGCGATTCGGCCCGTCAAGAATGGATCTTCACCATAATTCTCTTCATCTCGGCCCCATCGCGGGTCTCGGCTCATATTGATGGTGGGGCACCAGTAGATGAGTCCCTTTCCTGAATTGTTGTTGTAGATCCTGCATTCGTCGGATATGGCGGAAGCCACGTCAAAGACCAGGGGAAGATCCCAGGTAGAGGAAATGGCTTTCGATACCGGAAACGATGTGGCAAGACCTGAACGGGCTACTCCATGGATGGCTTCATTCCAGTAATTATAGCCTTTTAGTCCGAGAGATGGGATGGCTGAAGTTTTGTGGCCGACCTGATCTATTTTCTGGTCAAGAGTCATACGTGAGACTAAGTCGGCGGCTCTTTCTTCCGGGGTGAGATTCGGATCCTGATATGGCAGTGTCTCTGCAAAGAGACATGCGGATATCATTAGCGATGCACCGGTAAG
>JAIEBK010000081.1:0-2144 GCA_029070945.1 Muribaculaceae bacterium | reverse complement strand
TAAGCAATCTCAATTATTTTTACTAATTTTGCATGACCTCGGTTTTACATGGAAAACCAAGAGTCATCGTTATGGAATTAGAGTCTTTGTTTTCAAGAAAGATAGGGATGGGCGACATCTATTGTGTTGTTGCATGGTCTCAGACAGATCCATGTTGCCGTGATATGCTTTGGCAACTGGCACGTAGGAAAGACAGGAGAGTGTCGACCAACGCTCTTTGGGTCATGACCCACCTCCCGGAATCCGACAGAGTCTGGCTGACTTCTTTGCAGAACGAACTGATTGATATGCTGTTGTCTGAGCAAAATACATCTAAAAAGAGGATGCTTCTTCAATTGCTCAGAGAACAGGATTTTGAACCTGACAAAATACGGACGGATCTGCTTGATTATTGTTTTTCCAGAATCAACTCTGAATGTGAGCCATACGCTGTTAGATGTTTTAGTATCTATGTCGCTTTTCGGATGTGTCGCCATTACCCTGAACTGGTTTCAGAGCTGGAGCAGTATCTTGATATAATGTCGAAACAGCTTTTGTCTCCGGGACTGAAATCTGCGTTACGTCAGACCAGAGCCGGAATATCTAAACTAAAAAATAAGTAGCTAAGGGAAATCATTACTTTGGATGTGCTGACTGAATAAAAACGCTCATTAACGTCGCTATTTGGAAATATAGGGGAATTTGCGTATCTTTGCAATATACTTAAAATTCAATATTTGAATATTATATGGTCACTTTAAAAAAACTCTTAACCTATATAATTTTTTCTGCCTCATTTCTGTGGGGCAGCGCGTGTTCGCAATCAAAGTCACATGAAGTAAACATCAATAATTTAGCAAATATGGAAACATCAAATTATCCGAACCGGGACTATCTGTTTATTATGAATCACGATGATGGAAGTGTCGCACTAAGCTTCAACATTGAGGATGATATCATCCTTGCACTCGGAGATGAAATGAATGCAGTTAGGGAAGAGGCATACATGAACGGCTACAACTGGGAGGCATTCCTGAACTATTACCTGTCCGTGAACGATCCGGATGTTCTCAAAGGTATGGAAACGGACTCGGAAGCCGGTACTTATGTAGCATATTATGTGGACGGGGCATCAAATGAGGGGAAAGTGAAACGCCTTGCCGATATAATTGTTTCTCTTGTTGAAAACAAGGAAGAGATCTTCAGGATACTTCGTGAGAACGGCGATGAAATAGAGTGGGACTGATACACTCATTCTGCATTGGAGCTAACGCCGTCCTCTCTCCCGGCACTATGTTGCCACGCGATACAATGGTGAAAAGGCAATAGCTTATCGAACAGAATACGGAATATCGTTCTTATCCTTCATTCTTGGGATAGATGAAGCGGGCGAGGCCGTAGAGGTAGCGGCGGAATCCCGGGCGGTAGTCAAGCAGACGGTCAAACCATCCGAGATGAGGATTGACGAGCTTTACTACAGATCCTACATAAAACATGGCGAAAAGTGTGCCGGGGCCTACCACTGTCCAGGGCCAGGATCCGAAAAAGCAGAAACCGGAAATGACAGCCAAAACAACAAGAGAGGTATCTACCATTATCTTTACGAAAGGAAAAGGTTTACCTGTAACACACGCGATAGCTACCTGTATCCCTTCGCCCGGCATTGTCACAGACCCGCAACGGATCTCGGCGGCTACCGCACAACCTAAAATGGTTGCTCCCATCAACTGCGCTATGATCTGATATATGAGGGTGTCGTAAGGGAGATAGGAGGTAAGCCACATGTTTATATCAAGGAAACATCCGAATACGAATCCGATGAGGAGCTGAAAAAGCTGCACCGGTTCAAACCTGCGCCTTAGGATGAGGATCTGAGCTATTACGAGAATAACGTTCATTATGTTGGTGTAGCCGCCGATCGTCCATCCGGGAGTGATACCGGCTTCTCCGGCCAGTGTGAACGACATCGGGATGGATGAAATGACACCGCTGCCAAGATTAGACCTTACACATAGCGCGACACCTAAAGTCATGAAAAACATGGAGAGAAGCAGTAGGATATGCTGCCAGATGAATCCGATAATCTGATCCTTTGTAATCTTCATTTTTACCTGTATCCTTTAGAATCTCAAAATCGGATACAAAATTAATAATTTTCAGGGAGA
>JAIEBK010000080.1 GCA_029070945.1 Muribaculaceae bacterium | reverse complement strand
GCAGTGAAAAATAACCAATTAATTAATTAAACGTATGAATCGTTACGAAACCGTTTTCATTTTAACTCCCGTTTTGTCTGACGAACAGATGAAGGAAGCGGTAGAAAAGTTCAAAGGCGTATTGACAGCCAACGGCGCTACAATCGTCAATGAAGAGGAATGGGGCCTCCGCAAGCTGGCTTATCCCATCCAGAAGAAATCAACAGGCTTTTACTGCCTTCTCGAATTCGAGGGCGCGCCGACTCTCGTAAAGCAGCTTGAGATCGCTTACCGTCGCGATGAGAAAGTGCTGAGATTCCTCACTTTCCGCCTTGACAAGTATGCGGCTGAATATGCTGAGAAGCGTCGCAACCTGAGAGCAAACAAAGCAAGTGAAACCGCTGAGGCTCCGGCTGAAGCAGAAAACAAGGAGGCATAATCATGGCAGCAAACAGCGAAATCCGTTATCTCACTCCTCTGACAGTAGATACCCGCAAGAAAAAATACTGCCGTTTCAAACGCAGCGGCATCAAATATATCGACTACAAGGATCCTGAATTCCTCAAGAAGTTCCTCAACGAGCAGGGTAAGATCCTTCCCCGTCGTATCACAGGTACTTCTCTGAAGTTCCAGCGTCGTGTGGCTCAGGCCGTAAAGCGTGCCCGTCATCTCGCGCTTCTTCCTTACGTGACAGACTTAATGAAATAATAACCGTTTTAACGAAAGCTATATATGAAACTTATTCTTAAAGAGAACGTAGTCGAACTCGGCTACAAGGACGATGTAGTGGAAGTGAAGGATGGTTATGGACGTAACTATCTGATTCCTCAGGGCAAGGCTATCATCGCATCTGACGCCAACCTCAAAGAGCTTCAGGAAAACCTTCGTCAGCGCGCTCACAAGATCGCTGCTATCCTTGCTGACGCTCAGGCTCAGGCCGATGCTATCAAGGACGTTACGCTCACTATCGAGGCAAAGACCGGTGCAAACGGCGTTATCTACGGCAGTGTAGGTGCCGCTCATATCGCTGAGGCATTTGCAAAACTCGGCCACAACGTAGATCGTAAGCTCATTTCTCTCAAGAACCCTATCAAGCAGACCGGCGAATATGTTTGCACCGTTAAGTTCCATCGCGATGTGAACGCTGAGGTGCCTGTAGTCGTAGTGGCTGAAGCAACCGAAGAGTAATCCTTGCGGATAGACATACTAAAAAAAGTTTCATGCATTCTCCTGCATGAAACTTTTTTTTGCGTATCCGGTATTTTTTTGTTATCTTTGTGAGTTAGGAATCTTCGGTATGGCCAATTTTAGGGTCTGCTATGATAAAATATTGAATAATAATAAAATATACGATTTATATGAAATTCAACGTTCACGGGAAGACCCTACAGCAGCAGCTTGCGGCTGTCAGTAAGGTTGTCAATGCTAAAAACGCACTTTCCATTCTTGATAACTTCCTTCTCGAAGTTAAGGATGACTCTCTCATGATCACCGGATCAGACCAGGAGACGGTTATGACCGCGCGTATGGAGATCACCAACCAGGGACTCGACGGAAAAATAGCCATCAACGCGAAGAGACTTATGGATGTGGTCAAGGAAGTCGCCAATTTCCCTCTTACTTTCGAGATAGATGAGAATACGGGGGCTGTCGAGCTTATTTTCCCCGGTGGACATTTCTCTTTTATGGGCGTTGACGGAGCGGAGTATCCTCAGAGCTTCGATACCGACGATCTTTCCATTGAAATGACGATTCCCGGTGACGTTATCAGGAGTGGTCTTGACTATACGCTTTTCGCAATCAGTACAGACACCATCCGGCCTATGATGACGGGTGTGTATTGGGATTTTCACGAAGATGACATTACGTTTGTAGGATCGGATACCCATAAGCTCGTAAGATATATCAATACCGCTTACAGGCCGGAAAGGACTACATCATTCATCCTTCCGGGCAAGCCTGCGGGCATACTCCGTTCGCTGATAGGTAAGGACACGGAGTTCGTCAGGATTAAAAAAGATGATAAGAGCGCGATATTCTCGTTTGGCGATTTCCGTCTCGGATGCCGGTTTGTGAAAGGCAACTATCCCAACTACAACCGTGTCATTCCGCAGGACAATCCCAATGAGCTGACAGTCGACAGGCAGGTGCTTCTCGCGGCAATGCGGCGTGTATCCCTCTTCGCGAGCAAGGCTTCAAGCCTTGTGAAGATGAGCATGGCCGATAATGTAGTTACGCTTCAGTCGCAGGATCTCGACTATTCCACCAAAGCGGATGAGCGTATCGGGTGCTCTTACGAGGGAAGTCCTATTTCCATAGGATTCAACAGCGTCTATATGCTCGAGGTGCTCAACAACCTTCCCGGAGAGCAGATTATAGTGAAGCTTTCAGACCCGGGGCGCCCCGGACTTTTCATGCCTTTCGAGCAGAAGGAGAACGAGAACGTTGTTATGCTGCAGATGCCAATGCAGGTGATTGAATAATATATAAACGGAAATCTTCATGCAACTCAATCTGACACGCCCGATAATCTTTTTTGACCTTGAGACTACCGGCACGAGCGTAACTTCAGACCGAATCGTAGAGATATCGCTTATAAAGGTCTTCCCTGACGGACATACCGAGGAGAAGACCCGCCGTATCAATCCCGAGCGTCATATCCCGGAGGAGAGCACAGCCATCCATCATATCACGGATGAAGACGTCAAGGATGCTCCTACCTTTCGTCAGATAGCCAGGTCTCTTCATGAACTCTTTGACGACAGTGATATTGCGGGCTTCAATTCCAATAAGTTTGACGTACCGCTGCTGATCGAGGAATTCGGACGCGCCGGACTCTCCTTCGATGTGTCCGGACGTAATTTCGTCGATGTGCAGGGTATCTTCCACAAGATGGAGCAGCGCACCCTTGTGGCGGCATATCGCTTTTATTGCGGTAAGGAGCTTAGCGACGCGCATTCGGCTTCTGCTGATACCCGCGCCACTTATGAGGTCCTCCTGAGCCAGCTTGACCGTTATCCGGAACTGAAAAACGATGTGGCGGCTCTCGCTCAGTTCTCAAGCGGCGGCCGAAACGTAGACCTTGCCGGCAGAATGATATATGACGACAACAACGAGCCGATCTTTAATTTCGGTAAGAATAAGGGCCGGAAAGTGAAGGACATCGTACGTCATGAGCCGGGCTTCATACAATGGATCATGCAGGGCGATTTCCCGAAGGAGACAAAAGACCAGCTCCGCAGGCTTCAGTATGAATTCCTAAAAAAGAAGTAGGCATGCAGACCTTGAAGGGGAAACACATCGTGCTTGGAATATCCGGTGGTATCGCGGCATACAAGAGCGCATATCTGTTGCGTCTGCTGATCAAGGCAGGAGCGGAGGTGCAGGTCGTGATCACTCCTAACGGGAAGGAATTCATTACTCCAGCCACTCTTGCCGCCTTGAGCGGAAAACCTGTCGTTTCGGAATTCTTTGCCGCAAACACAGGAGAATGGCATTCCCACGTGGATCTCGGCCTTTGGTCAGATCTTATGGTCATAGCTCCGGCTACGGCTTCCACAATAGGGAAGATGGCCGGCGGGGTCGCCGACAACATGCTGATCACAACCTATCTCTCGGCTAAAAGTCATGTCATGGTGGCTCCCGCCATGGATCTTGACATGTGGGCTCATCCTTCCACTCAGCGCAATATAGCCACTCTCGAACATGACGGAGTGGAGATAATACAGCCTGCGTCGGGAGAGCTTGCAAGCCATCTTACGGGTAAGGGACGCATGCAGGAACCGGAAGAAATTCTCAGGAGAGTCGAGCTTTACTTCTCACGTAATGAGTCGCTGAAGGGAAAAAGGATCCTTGTGACTGCGGGGCCTACATACGAAGATATAGATCCGGTCCGTTTTATAGGTAACTATTCGAGCGGGAAGATGGGATTCGCCATTGCCGAGGAGGCTGCTGCAAGAGGAGCGGAAGTGACGCTTGTCGCCGGCCCTGTGTCTTTGCAGACCGTACATCCCCGTATCAGGCGTATCGATGTCAGAAGCGCGCGTCAGATGCTTGAGGCTGCCGAGGAAGCATTTGAAGTATGTGATGCCGCTATTCTGTCGGCGGCTGTGGCCGACTATGCTCCTGAACATTGTCATGTGTCTAAAATCAAGCGTGAGAATATCGACGGACTGGAGCTCAGGCTGGTTAGGAACCCTGACATCGCCGCTGCTCTCGGAGCATCGAAAGGAAAGCGGAAGCTTGTGGGGTTTGCCCTGGAGACTGACCATGAGCATGACAATGCGCTTGTAAAGATGGAAAGGAAAGGTCTTGACATGATAGTCCTCAACTCGCTTCGCAATCCTCTTGCTGGGTTTAACAAGGATACCAATCAGGTGACGGTGATAAAGAGCGATGGTTATGAAAAAGAGTATCCTGCCAAGGATAAGAGAGATGTGGCCTGCGATATCCTTGATGAACTTGAGTGTATTGAAGGATTCTGAAAAAATATTGGAAAATGAGCGTTATGGGAATTATGAAATATCTTTTGGGAGCGGCCGGAATAATGCTTTCTGCCACTGCCGGCGCGCAGGAACTCAACTGCCAGGTTGAGGTCAACGCGCAGAAGATCGAGGGCGGTTCTAAGTCTGTTTTTCAGACTCTTCAGGAAGCTATCTCTGAATATATGAACGAGACGCGCTTCTCAAACGCTACATTCTCCAATAATGAAAAGCTCGACTGCCGGCTCTATCTGACGGTCAGTGAGTATAAGGACGACCGTATCACCGGCGACCTCCAGGTGCAGCTCTCTCGTCCGGTATATAATTCCACTTATACTACCACTCTTTTCAACTTTAAGGACAACAGGATAAGTTTTGAATACAGGGAGGGTGAGCCTCTTATATTTAATTCCACCACGATTGACAATAATCTCACTGCTATCCTCAATTACTACGCCTATCTATTCCTTGCGCTTGACTTTGACAGCTTCTCTCCGAAGGGTGGAGAGCCTTTTTATGAGCGGGCCGCGACCGTAGTGCAGGCTGCGCAGAGTCTCGGAGAGATCGGCTGGAAGGCTTTTGAAGATCCTAAGAACAGGAGCGGTGTGCTGACAGCATTCACGTCGCCTTCCACATCTGCCTTCCGGCAGATGCTTTATGACTATCACCGCAAAGGCCTTGACGAGATGGTGACGTCGCCCGACAAGGGTCGTGCGTCTATCACTTCTTCACTCAATGCCGTCGAGACTGTCTATAAGGCGGATCCGATGTCGGCGGCGCTGTCCATCTTCCGTGACTCCAAGATGGATGAACTGGTCAATGTTTATTCTAAAGCACCTCAGACGGAGAGGGAAATGGTCTATAAACTGCTTCAGCCCGTGTTCCCTGCCGAAAACGAACGTCTCAACAAGATAAGGAAGGGAGATGAGAATAATTAACAGCATAGGAGAAAACAGAAGATGATCAGACAACTCTCGATATTCAATTACGCTCTCATCGACAGGGTAGAGCTGGAACTCAGCGAAGGCCTGACTATTCTTACCGGTGAGACCGGAGCCGGTAAGTCGGTGATGATGGGTGCTATATCATTGCTGATGGGTGAGCGCGCGGACAGTAAGGTTCTCGCCAACAGGGAAGGAAAAGCGGTCATAGAGGGAGTGTTCGATTCTGTATCTCCCTCCATCAGAGACATATTCGAAGCCAATGATCTTGATTGGAACGACGGTCAGATAATAGTGCGTCGTGAGATCTCATCCAACGGAAGAAGCCGGGCATTCATTAACGATACCCCCGTGACTCTGCCTTTGCTGTCGGAGGTGGCCGGCGGACTGGTCGACATTCATTCCCAAAATTCCAATCGTCTGCTTTCGAAGCCCGAATATCAGCTGAGTATAATCGATTCAATAGCCGACAATGCGGATCTGATTGCCGACTATAAGAAGGATTTCTCAAGATTTGTTCTTCTCCGTAACAGGATTAAGAAACTTCGCGATGCGATAGACAGAAGCCGTGAGAGCAGAGAACTGCGGGTGTTTCAGCTTGAGCAGCTGTCAAAGATCAATCCCAAGATGGGTGAGCTCGAGGAAGTGGAGAAAGAATTCGACATTCTTTCCGATGCCGATGATCTGAGAACCAGGATCAATCAGGCCGCTTTCCTTCTTTCCGCCGGCGACAGCAGCGCTCTGTCGATGATAGGCGATGCGGGCGCGGTAATCGACGGAATTGACTTTACCCTTTTTCAGGCTCCGGGTGATACTGCTCAGTCCGGACTTATGGAGAGACTGAGAAACGTATACATAGAATTGAAGGATATTGGCGATACTCTGTCGAGGATCGCATCCGGAATTGAATCTGATCCGGTGAGGCTTGCCAAGGCCGATGCCCGCATGAAGGAACTTTATGAGGCGGTAAAGAGATTTAAGGTAGCCGACTATGAGGCTCTTGTGGCACTTTATTCATCACTCAGGGATGAATGCGGAGTGGGGACGGAACGTACCGGCGAACTTAATGCTCTTGAGTCGGAGGCGCGGAAACTCGGTGAGGTACTGAAGGAAAAAGCCGAGAAAATCAGCCTGACCAGAGAATCCGCCGCCCGAAAGTTTGAGGAAATATTGACTTCCGATGCCCGTCCGCTGGGGCTTAAGAACCTTCGTTTCAATGTAAGGCTGACGAAAGGAAAACTTACGCCTGATGGAAAGGACACAGTGGAGTTCCTCTGTTCTTTCAACAGGAATCAGCCTTTGATGCCGCTTGCCCAGACAGCTTCAGGGGGAGAGATGGCGAGGCTGACTCTATGCATAAAGGCGATCACCGCCAACAAACTGAAACTTCCGACAGTGATTTTTGATGAGATCGATACCGGCGTTTCCGGCGATATCGCAGACCGCATGGGATCGATGATGGCCGATATCGCGGCCGGAATGCAGGTCTTTGCTATAACCCATCTTCCGCAGGTAGCCGTCAAAGGCAGATCGCATCTCCTTGTGTTCAAGAACGATGAGGGAGACCGCACTGTAAGCCATGTGAAGGCTCTTGACAGTGAGGAGCGTATACGCGAGATCGCAAGAATGTTGTCGGGAAAGCAGATCAATGAGGCGGCGCTAACCAACGCGCGGGCCCTTCTGGAAGGATAGCCAATCATATACATCATTAATATAATGGAAAAAAGCGATTATATATTCGGCTTAAGAGCCATCATCGAGGCAATTGAGGCCGGCAGGGATATTGACAAGATACTGGTAAAGACTGATTTCAACGGTGATCTTGCGAGGGAATTGCTGGGTAAGGCAAAGGCTTACGGCATTCTCGTGAGGAGAGTTCCTCAGGAGAAGCTCAACCGCATCACGATGAAAAACCATCAGGGGGCGATAGCTATTCTTGCTGCAGTGCCTTACCATAAGCTCGATAATATAATTCCGATGCTCTACGAGGAAGGGAAGAATCCCCTGATGGTCGTTCTCGACGGAGTGACGGATATAAGAAATTTCGGAGCTATAGCGAGGACTGCCTGCTG
>JAIEBK010000008.1 GCA_029070945.1 Muribaculaceae bacterium | reverse complement strand
TTTAATCAAATCCCCAATATTTTCCAAATAAAAAATATGCGATAGCCATGGAACGGAGGCTTCCAGCCTCCGCCCCTACGTAGCCTATGGGTAGTCGGTTTGGCTTCGCCCAAGCTAAAGCAAGTCCCAACCGCTATAAAATGCGTAGCCATGGAACGGAGGCTTCCAGCCTCCGCCCCTGCGTATTCCATGGGTAGGCGGTTTCCTAACCGCCAATATACCGACCGATTAAAGGCCGACGGAAAAACTCCGCCGGCCTTTGCCATATATATTATATCACATTCGTTCTTTACCTCACGATCATCTTTCTGACGCTTCCGTCCGTCATTCGGATGATGTTTACTCCCTTGGCGGGAGCCGCAAGGCGTACGCCGTTGATGTCGTAGATCCCTTCTGCGGCCGTCGTTCCTTCGGCGATCTTCACTTCCGATAAAGAGCCGTCTTCAACTGCTGCTTTGGCGCTTAGGCCGCCGTATTCGTTGACTGCCTGTACGTAGTAGCCTTCCGGTGAGGTTGCGTCCGTAGCGATTGCATTGTCAGTAGTGATCTCTACTACCTCGTCGTTGCAGGTCACTATGTAGCATATAGCATATTCTACAGGTTCCCATTCGATATTTCCCTCTGTGAGGCTTGCCTTGGGTGCCGCGCACGATTCGGTCTTGATTGTCGGCTGCCAGTTGTCAGAGCCGGAGAGGACGTTTTTGATGGTGTATTCCGCTGCTTCCTCGTCGGTCAGATGGTTTTTGGCCTTGCCGTAGACACGCTGTCCTTCGCTGTCGGTGTAGTAGTATGTGTCGCGACGCTGCGAGAGGTCGAGCAGGTTGCCGTTGCCATCCGTGGTGTTCCAGTCGGCCCATATAGCCGGAAGTCCTCCCATGGTCTCATACCAGCCTGTAGCCGGTATTGTCACTTCTGCGCGTGTGTTGAGGAAGACTGTCTTCGGATTGTTGTGCCAGGGGCGGCCGAGCCATACTGTCGTTTCCGAGGGGACGCCCGGAGCGGTGATGGTGCAGTTGTTGAATACATATCCCCATTCTACGTCGGCTCCGTGCGAAGGCGCTACTATGTAGCCGCCGCTCTTGCGGTTGATGTATAGTGTCGTGTTGTCGATGTAGATGTTGCCGCTGTTGTAGATGAAGTCTACGGCTCCTTCGATGAAGGAGTTGTTCACGTATGCGCGATAGTTGGAGGTCGACGGAGTGATCCATGTGTCCTGGTAGGAGAGCATGGCCACGTTGTTGAAAATCGTGCGGTCTCCCATTGTGTTGAGTGCGAGGGCCTGCGGTCCGTCCTGCTTCTCGTGGCCCCATGAGTTTTCGAGGGTTATGTTCTCGAAGAAGCAGTCATCTGATTTCACCACTACGGTAGCGCCCACGCTCACGTGGAGTGCGTTTGCTCCTCCGCAGAGTTTGTCATCAAGGATCACTGTCTTGTCGCGGTCCTGTCCGATGATATGGAGCATAGGCTTGTTGGCCGGAATATCGATGTGCTCTTTGTAGTTGCCGTTCTTGACGAAGATGAGCCACGGCTTGATGCGTCCTTCCGGAGCAGCATCGATGGCTTCCTGCACTGTGGCGTAGTCTCCGGTGCCGTCAGCTGCTACGATCGCGTCGAAGAGGTGTGCCTCGGGGCGTACGCGCTCCATTGTTGTGAAAGTCGATGTCAGTTCGGCGCATGCGTTGCCGGAGCGGTCGGTGATGGCTCCCGCCGGTAGCTTGAATGTATAGGTGGTGGCGTAGTCGAGGCCTGCATAGTTGTAGACCACGCTCTTGCCGCTGATCCGCGGTGTGAGGACCTCGCCGTTGAGTGTGGCGTCGCCGGAGCCGATCTTGATCTTCTCGTCGAAGTTGACGATGATGGATCCTGTGGCGGAAGCCCCTGTGTCACCGTCGGCCGGTATGATGCTGATTACCTGCGGAGCCGTGCTGTCATCAGCTGCTTCCTTGCTGGCGAGCACGAATACTTCCGCGATGGCGAGTCCGTCATAATCGGTTGCGTTGCCTGTGAGGGCTGAGCTGCGGTCTGGCATGAAGCGCACCCATACGCGCTGCGCGTTGGAGGCATCGGCCGGGAGGGCTACTTCCTTAGAGGTCCAGCCGGGAGCGAGTTCGTAGGTGGCTACGGTGGTGAAGTCAGTGCCGTTGGTGCTGTACTGCATTTCGTTTTTCGAGTAGGTGTTGTACTGCACTCCGAGAGCGGCGGCTACTGTCACGTCGGTGTAGCCTATGGTCGAGAAGGATATCTCGAAGTAGTTCTCGTCGCTGAGAAGTTTCCAGATTCGTGCACCCCATTTGCCGTTTTCGGCTCCGTTGCCTACGCCGCGGGTGAGCCAGGATGTGGTGTTGCCGGCCGCATTGCGGAGGCTGAGGAGGCCGGCGTTGTCGGTCTCGTCCTTATAGTCGGCTGCGCGCTCGCTTGAAGGCTGGTCGAAGTAGAGGTCCCATCCTACGATGTAGTCGCAGGCGGCGAAGTTGGCAGTTACATTCTTGTCTCCGTCCATGGTTATGTCGCGTGTCGGAGCCGTGCTGTTGTCTTCCCAGTTGGTGAAGGTGAGTATGCGGTTGTTAGAGGTGGTTAGGCGTACCTCGGTGCCTTCCTCATAGTAATGGATGCCGTCTGCTACGTTACCTTCCGGAGTGTACTGCACGAGGTTGACGTTGGCGCCCCCCTGCAGATCAAGGTTGAGTGCGTAGACGTTCTTCCTGTCGTAGTTGGCTGTGAGCTTGGTATCGGCCGTGATATTGAATGAATATGGGTTGTCGGTCGATACAATATTGCCGTCGGCGTCGCTCCAATAGGTGAAGTGGTAGCCGAAGTTTTCGGTAGTGCTGACGGTCAGGAGTGTGCCCTCGTCAAATTCAGCCCCTGCCGGTGAGCATGAAAGCGCTCCCGCTCCCTCCATGGCGGAGGTAAGTGAGAAGGTGTAGGATGGCACTGCTATGATCTCGCCTGCGATGTCGGTGGTGAAGACTACGTTCTGGAAGCCGTATTGCTTGTTGTTGGCAAGTCCCTTGATGTAGATCTTCAGTTCTATTGTGGAGTTGACTTCTCCGAGCTGTGAGAGGTCGATTGAGTAGTGTCCTACGTATGGAGCTTCCTTTACAAGCTGCGGCGTCTGATCTTCAAGGAGGAAGGTCTCTTTGCCGTCTGCGGTTGCGGAGCAGCTGAACTTACCGCCGTTTGTGCCTACACGGCATGCGTCGAAATCCCACTTGAGAGGTGTCAGCTTCAGACCGGCCTTCGGAGTGATGGTGAAGGTGATGGCATTGGCTTCGTTGTTCTCTCCGTTGTTTCCTTCTATTGGCTGGAACTGCGAGATAGCGTTTCCTCCATCGGTTCGCAGACCGGGTAGCAGGGTGAGGTTGCTGCCTACCGACATCTCAGCTACTGAGAAAACCCCTTCCACTGAGGATTCTCCTGCTGTGGCTGAGTCGCTGCCGTTGTGAAGTGGCCATGCGAGGGTAGCTCCCTTGGCTTCTATAGCCCCGCCTATATCCCCTTTCTCTGCCGAGATGGATATGTTGCGGAGGTTCCAGTTGGTTTCTCCCTCGGTAGGAAGAAGACGTACTTTCACCTGCTCCTTGTTGTTTACGGAGAGCTCTACGGTCTGATCGGTATACTGAAACCAGACGGCGGAAGTATTCTTCGATCCGGAGTCAAACCATGTCTGGCCTCCGTCGGTCGATACCACCATCTCTACCGGTGTCTCGGTGTTGTTGCCCGGGGCGATGGCGTAGGTGATCGTGACGTCCTTATATCCTTTGGTCGGGAACGTCAGTTCGTAATATGCCTTGTGGTTTTCCGGATTGGTGAAGTCAGTCGTGATGTTTGTAGCTGTCGCGTTCTCTATGCGGAATACCCTGGTCTGGTAGCCGTCACACAGCGACCAGTAGCGCGGTTCGCAGTATGCCGAAAGGGTATAGTCGGCCGCGTTACCGGCGCATGTCTCCGGCAAAATGAATGGAACACTGTTGTTAAACCATACGGTAAGGTTTTCAGGCGAGGCTGAGGCGTCCGGGGTGTAGAGCGTCTTTCCCTCTCCGAGGTCGGTGGCCGTATACCCCGTCTCGAATGTCCAGGAGGCGAGGGTCTCTGCGGCGAAGCCCGACTGTGCTGCAAGAGCGAGTATGCCCGCTGCAGTCAGAAATGCTTTCTTTTTCATGAATTATTATGATGCTGGTTATAAAAAATCTGAAGGTAGGAACGTACGGCCCGTGCGTCCCTATCCGGGTGTGGATTTACATTCGTATTTTGGATGTGGTAAGGGTTCCGTCAGAGCGGCGGTCGCGTTTGATGTAGACGTTGCCGGCTGTGGGATTCATGATTTCTATGCCCTGAAGGTTGTAGTAGGTAGTGGCTGTAGAGCTTTCTGTTGCGGTGGATTGTATGCCGCTCCCCTCGGCAGCCGATGCGTATCCGTGAAACTTGATGTCAGACAGGCATAATGTCTTGCCTGTGGCCGTTCCGTTATACCAGGGGTAGAATCTCAGCCTCAGCGACTGGTTTGGCTGTAGTTTCACTACCGGCTGTATCTTACCGTCCTGCATGTTGTTGGCCGGCATCTTTGTCATGGAGAAGATTAGCGTTGCGTTGGAGAAGTCATCCTCGGTGGAATACCATACATGGAGACACATGCCGTTACCGCCGCATCCGCAGCAGAAATAGCTTATCTCGTCAAGGTTCAGCTCAGTTCCCTCCGGAGCGGTAATGCCGAATTCTATATAGCGTGTGGATACTTCGTCGATTTCTCCGGCTGGCCATGTCTGTCCTTCGATTACGTTGCGCTGCGTCTTGCGGGTAGCTTCAAAACCGGTATAGTCGGGCCATATGGTGTTGGCGTTGGGGTTGGCATATCTCTGAAGCTCCATTCCGTGCCATGATTCGGGAATGATGCTGACCGGACCTTCAGATACACAATTGTCATCTGATTCAAGGCGCCAGTACGCGGAGAATTCAGTGCCGCCGGAGAGTTCTACTCCGGTGACTGACACCGGTATCTCGATCTCTTTACCGCCGGCTTCGATCTTGACTGTGGCTGTGTTAGTGCCTTCTCCGGCGATGGTCATCTTGGCATAGAAGCGCTGGATGAGGGTGCCGCCGTTGTAGGTCATTGTGGTGCTCTCGGTCCAGTTCTGCTGGTCGGTGGAGACGAGCACATCGCCTGTGGTGGTGATGGTCACGTTGCCAGAGGCTGGTGTGAGATCAAAACCGCTCACCATGAATTCCTTGGTCATCGACTGCCCTTTGTAGCCTTGACCGAGATCTGCGTTGTCCGGAGTCACCGAAAGCTCGCTGGTAAGATTGATGTATTCGCTCAGGAGTCCCTGATTCTGGCAGAGCTGTGCGAATCGGCGGGCTATCAGTGCTGCGCCGGTGGCGCTGAGGTGGGTTGAGCCGTCACCGTCACCGAGGATTGAATGGCAGTCCTGATCGCCGTAGCTGAGGTAGAGGTCGGCGGTAGCGGATGTGAGGTCTACGTAAGGCACGTTCATTTCCTCCGCTACAAGTTTCATCTGATAGGGATAGTCCATCGAGTGATCGTCTGACGCTACTTTCTGACTTGTCTTTATGCCGTCTGAAGTCACGATCGAGAAACCGTCTCCAAGGTCGTGCCTGCCGTTACGCCTTATTGTATTGCCTGAGAAATACATTCGGCAGATACCTCCCACAAGAATCGGGGTACATCCGGCGTCTCGTGTCTCCTGCACATACTTACGCAGATACTCCTTATATGTAGTGTTGGGGCATGTGCCGCGATAGTCGGTGGAGTTGGCGGTTGCGGTTTCGCCGATGGAGTTATAGTATGCTTTCACTTCATCGCCGTCCATCCCCTGGTTCTTTTCATCATTATGTGCGAACTGGATCAGGACTATGTCGCCTGCCTCCATCTGCTTCTTCACAGATGTCCAGTAGGCTGCCTCATTATAGAAACTTTTGCTTGAGGCTCCGTTCTTGCCTCTGTTGTTGACTTCTATTCCTTCAAGGAATTGCTGTAGATACTGACACCAGCCGCGGGTTACTGTTGCGTTTTCATCGTAGTTGGCCATTGTGGAGTCTCCGATCGTGTGGAGCTTTTTTGCCAGTGCAGGGTTGACGCCTCCGAGACTGAGGACCGCCGCTGCCATGAATGCTGTGATTTTTTTCATGTGTAGGTTTTGTATAGTTTGAAATTTTGAGTTTTTCTATCTGCAAAATTACGCTATACGCACCGATATTGATGGTAAAATCGGATAAAACAAGGGTAAAATTGTCTCAATATCCCGATATTACCATAAAAATAGCACAATAATACTCAAAAATCCGTATGCCCCTGGTAGGGACGCACGGCCCGTGCGTCCGCCTTCCGCCTTTATTAAAGCGCAGCCGGTTTGTCGCAGGTGAATCAGGCCTCCTTCCTATAATTACCTGGACTTACCCCGAATGCAGACTTAAAGCACTTTCCGAAATAGTTCATATCTGAGAATCCGCAGTCAAAAGCAATCTCCTTGATGGAGGAATCGGTCTCCTTAAGCATTATCTTCGCCTTCGAAAGGCGAGTTGTCTTCAGAAAATCGGCCGGCGTCACACCCATGAGCGATTTCATCTTCCTCGTGAGGCTGCTTTTGCTGATGGCTACTGCATTCGCTATGTCTTCGACTGTAAGGGTGCTGTCAGAGAAGTTTTGGTCGATAAAGTCCACTATTTTTGAGATCAGTTCCTTGTCATCGCTTGATATCTTCAGGTCCGGTTCCGGCTGAGCTTTCGGTTCCTGTCGATGATCGTCCTCTTTTTCCGGGTCTCTCTCGGTTTTGTTTTCGTAGGCGGCGGAGGCTCGGGCTTCCAGAATGTTTAGATATGCCTCCAGAATCTCACGTTGCTTACGCTTCATCCTGCGCATGTAGATGATGGTAAATGCTATCGCTGCAATGATGGCGAGTGCCGTCACTGCGTAGAGCAGCTTTGCCCATCCTGTCTCCCAGAAGGTTGGCCTGACATCGATGGTTACTGAGCGGGCATTATTTAGCCAGCGTCCCGTCAGATCGGTCGATCTGACGCTTATTGTATGAATGCCTGGATCAAGATGGGTGAATGTCAGCGTGCGCAGTGAGCCGATTGGTTTCCATTCTCCCTCATCTATCCGGTAGGCATACCTGACGGTCTGCGCTTCTGAATAGCATAATGCGGCAAAGGAAAGGGTCATTGCTCTTTCATCCTTGCTTAGATTTATGGTGTCTTGCATGGGACTCATAGGCACTGACGCTCCTCCTTCTATATTATAGGAGGTAAAGAAGACCGGAAATGACTTATCGTGTGCTATGTCCCGCTCTATGTCTATGGCAACTGCTCCGTCAGTGAGTCCGATCAGCCATCTTCCATCGGGCATAAGTAATGGACTGACCTCCTTGAAGGCCACATCTTTTTTCCATAATGATGTCCCGAGCACCTCGATGTCTCCGGCTCCCGTTTGATCTGTCAGATTGATGTCTTTTTTCCCTACCACGAGCAGACGTCCGTCAGAAAGCTCGTTCAGAGTGAGCGTCGTCTCGGACAGTGCGGGAAAGTCTGTGTCGTTGCCGGTAAATTCCCATTTTCTGCTGTCGGCGGTGAGCGGTGAGGTCATAATGTTAAGCCCGTCGCTTTCTGTCGCTATGTAGAGCCGTCCCCCGCTTCCGGCTATCGCGTCCATCGTGGCGATATTGCCAAGTGAATGCTCATCGCCTGGCGTTGACCTATGGAGTGTGAACGCGATTGGATCCTTTTCCGGGTCATCAGGCATTGGAAAGCTTATCAGACCCTCCGTAGTTGTCGCGATTATCAGAGAGTCGCCGATGATGCGCACCCTTCTCGTCTTGTCGGCCTCTTTAGGATACGTCTTTCTGTCGTAAAGCGACAATATTTTGGGATTCGGTGCGGCGGGATCTTTGATTACTTCGATGCCGTTGCCTAAAGTGGCGAGCCATAGCCGTCCTCTCCTGTCAAATGCAAGATCGTAGTAATTGTCATATTGTGGTCTGTCTTTGTCAGACGATTCCCTTTTGATTCGTTCGATGTTATATCCTGTTCCATCTTTTCGTGGAGTGAGCCTGAATAGCCCGTCTGGTTTGGATCCGAGCCAGATCTGACCTTCAGGACCGTTTGTCATGGTATATATAGGTGAGCCGAACCGTACTGCACGGTCGGTGAGGGTGCCGTCGGGACTCAGGTATTGTTCGGTATGTTCCGGGCTCTTTGAGATACATATATATTCCGAATCGCTCCATGACATCCAGACCCGTCCCTGTGGGTCGGTCATTGAGGCGCGAAGCTGTGACGGTTCCGGCGGGGTTATGTAGGTGAGGGGAGATGTGCCTGATGATATCCTGTGTATACCTGCGTTGCTGACCATCCATACATTGCCCTGGTCATCCTCACAGCTGTATTTTATAGGACTGCCTCCGACCTCGACGGTGGATATGGTCTTGAAAGTATCTTCCGGATGTGAGCCTGTCATTATCCTTCCGTCTTTTGTAATGCACCATATATTTCCCATCTCGTCTTTTCTGGAATAGGCCACATCCTTCCTGTCGAAAGAAGGCGGAAGAGGTGTCTTAAAGAAACCGGCGCTTTTGAGGGAGATGTCATCGCCTTGTGACAGAACTCTGAGTGCATGGATGGGATCTGAAGACTTGGAGAGATCTTTCGCATCAAACTTAAGATACCTTCCGTCAGTCGTATTAAGCACCACATCCCCTTCCGTTGTTTCTCGTATGGCGTTTTCAATCCTGATCTTATCACCAAGAATGCTTTCTATGCGTGAGTGCAGATCGTCAAACTTATATGTGTCGACATCGAAAAGCACGATATTGTCATCAATGCGGCACCACATCTTTCCATCCGGCCCTATCTTGATGTCTCGGAATCTTGATGAATACTTTCGCACATCATTGTCTGTCTCAGGCCGGATCTGACAGAATTCATAGCCGTCAAAGCGGTATAGTCCGTTCCATGTCGCGACCCAGATGCATCCGTTATGGTCTTGAACTATCCTCGAACCTGTAGAAGACGGCACGCCATCCTTATATTCATAGGTAGTCACATTGCAGTATGGCTCAGCCCCCTGTGCAAGCATCAGGGACATACTCAATATGACAAATACCAATATCCGGTACATATTCAATATTATCAGTAAGATTTGTAATCCTTGTCTTCAAGGCTACAAAGATAAAACTTTTCCCCCTTTTCTCCAAATTATTAAGTAGCTGATCAAATTAAACGTATATTATCCGCGCCGGCGATTCCGGATATACGAGATCATCTACTTTCAGTGAATTTATTATTATATCGTTTTAATTTGAACAGCTACTTAAGGTCCCGTCTCATAAAAATGATGTCTTAATAGCTCAAGTTTCGCAAGCTTATCTTATAGTCATTCATGGATATTGGCTATCGGTCCGCGAGCGAAGCGAGAGCACCTCAGCCTCTTTGCTTCCGAGTGCCGTCAAGCTTAATCGTTATCTCTGCGAGCCCTTTGCTCCTCTGCGTGAATTTTTTAAGTACTTGCGAAATTTGAGTTAATAATTTTGAGAATAGGATTTATCGAAATAAGGGTAAGCCGGACAGAAACAGATGTATATTTGCAAGACAAATCTGAAATATACATTCCAACTATGGCGTCAGTAAAAATTAAGTTCAGGCCTTCTTCCATACCTGGCAAAGAGGGCACGATTTTTTATCAGATTCTTCATGAGCGTAAGCAGCGGCAGCTCTTCTCCGACTATCATGTGTTCCCGTCGGAATGGGATGAAAAACGCTCGATTGTTACTACAATGCTGAAAAGTGAGCGTAAGCCTTTGATCCTTTCAATTCGTGAGCGGATACGGTGGGACGTGGAGCGCCTCGGCAAGATTATCCGCAAACTTGACAAAGAGGGTCTTGCATATACCGTCGATGACGTTATCGATGAGTTCAACCGGCATGTCAATGAATACTCCTTGTTCAACTATATGGAAAGCCACATTATAAAGCTGAAACATAACGGCAAGATACGCACAGCCGAGACATATATCTCTGCGCTCAACAGTTTCAAGAAATTCCGCAATGAAGAGGATATAATGCTCGACTGCCTTAATTCCGAGATAATGGAGGCTTATGAAGCATGGCACCGGCAGAGAGGTGTCGCACCCAATACCATATCCTTTTATACTCGAATTCTCCGGGCAGTGTATAACAGGGCAGTTGAAGATGAGATAATCGATAACCGCAATCCGTTCCGGCATGTATACACTGGTGTTGACAAGACCATAAAACGAGCTCTTCCTCTCTCGGCCATAAAGAAGATCAGATCTCTTGACTTGTCAATGATGCCTGAACTTGACTATGCGAGAGACATGTTCATGATGAGCTTCATGCTCCGCGGAATGAGTTTTATTGATATGGCCTATCTGCGAAAGTCAGATTTGTCAAACGGATATATCACATACCGCCGACGCAAGACAGGCCAGCAGCTGATCATCGCGTGGACGAAGGAAATGCAGATGTTGCTTGACAAGTATCCGGAGAACACAAGCGACTATCTTCTCCCTATCATACGTCGCCCGGGAGGCCATGACCGCTCTACATACAGGAATGTCGGATACAACATCAACCACAACTTGAAGCGCATCGCCGAAAAAGTCGGAATCGCGATCCCGCTTACGCTTTATGTGGCCCGTCACAGTTGGGCGTCCGTAGCAAAAGCCAAAGGCATTCCCTTGAGTGTCATCAGCGAAGGAATGGGCCACGACAGCGAGGCAACAACTCAGATCTACCTCGCAAGCCTCGACACCTCCGTCGTCGACCGCGCCAACTCCATAATCCTCAAAAGCCTATAGACAGTCCTTTGGTAGGGACACACGGCTCGTGTGTCCGTGTATCCGACATAACTTCCCGCGTCCGTTTTGTCTCCCGTCCTCCGAGTCCGTTTTGTCCCCGCCCGCCGAGCATGCCCGGCCTTCCGCTATCCAAGTCCGTTTTGTCCCCCGCATCCGAGCATGCTCGGCATTTAAAAAAATATGAAAAGTCAATCCATAAATCAATATACAGGCTATCTTGCCTCTGGTTTCCGGTTCCGGTTCCACGTCCGTTCAATTTCCCACCGTTGTCTCTTCCTTCCTCTTGTGATGGAGAAACTGCCCCGGATCCGGCGTCTGCTCGAGGGGGAATCACCGCTGACAGTCTTCAATTGCCGGTGTATATCTTCAGCGCGTAAGGCATTTTGTGAACTCCGTAAGAAATTCGATTTCGCCTACTGGGCCATTACCGAATACTACATACGCGATTTAAACGACGCTGACAATATCATTCCATTGCGTTTGAACACACCCCAGCATTATCTCATCGACATCCTGCAGAAGAGATATCACAATCATCTGCCTGGACGATATGTCGTGACCAAAACTGGGTTCCCCTGTGGCATCACTACTTGCATCCGGGCATACATCACCTGGATGCAGACTTTCCAGTGCCGTAACAATTCTTATATGTGCTCATCAAGTGATATTAATCTTAATCCCCATAAGACCGACCTTTGTCGTTGGCTGAAGCGTGAAATTGTTCCCTCCGAAAAATGGCTATACCTTCCCGATGCCGATAGAAGAGCGTTCTTCAACACATATCGAAGTCCTGACTTCATCAGGGGCATCAATCTCGGATATGTCCACTTTGCCGATATGTCCAAATGGAAGGATCCTCGTGGTGATTTGACTCAGCGTGTGATGAAGGCGGCTGTCAGTGCGGTCTTGCTTGAATACTTCACCCTCGTCATCTATGAAGGGAATATTCCCGACGAGACTCACTTCAATATAAAGGCATATCAGGATTTCCGTATCTCCCGGGAGGAGAGACTTAAGCAACTCGCACACCTCTCCTCAAATCCCGGCTTCCTCAACTACGTAGCCCTCGCCGATGCCCCCGATGACAGTTCCCCCATCCTTCACATCGACCTGTCAGACACCTGTCCTCCACCCGCCGAGCATGCTTAGTCTCCCGTCCCCCGAAGTAAGGATTCTCACTTTCTTTCCGATTCCGTCTTGTCCCCCGCCCTTCGTCTCCGTTTTGTCCCCCGCAGCCGAGCATGCTCGGCATAAAAATCCATCATTTTATCAGAATATAATTCCTCACGGGAGCCCGAGGCGATACGTGCTATCCCCGGTTATCCTTCAATCCGAATGATTTATCTTCCGTGTAAGTTGCTTGCGCCTTTAGCCGAAAAGCTTTCTCTCGCCGATATTCTGATAAGCCCATTGCAAAGACCCCAATCTTCAAAGAAATTGGGGTCTATTATTTGTTTGTCCATCCATCCCTCAAAAACCGTGTTGCATGTTTGGCTACCATCCAAATCTCTTGTTTAGAGATACTTATCCAAGCGCAAAGTTACGATTAAAATCTGAAATACCCAAATAATCATACATAAAAATCTTTGATTTCTGTACATTTTCTTCGTCACCCTATAATACGGCTGTAATTTGTTTGGCTAATTATCCTAATTCAATTTATTTAATCGGGTATTTATCATCTGATTAAGAAATATCCAAATCTCTAAACAAGAGATATTGATTCGCTGTAATAAAGAACAGATAAAAAATAATCTTATGAAGAACCTAACAATTTTGTTTACTGCATGTTGTGCAGTAGTACTTATCTCTTGCGGCACTTCAAAGAAAGCCACGTTGACGCCAGCTGTAGAATCGTCAAGAAAGACAGTTTCAAGTATGGAAGGACAGCAAGTTGTGTCAGAAACCATTAAACTTACAGGTATGGAAATGGCTGACGCACTGAATGAAGATGGCTCAGATATGATTAAGCGTCCATATAAGTGGTTTGCTGGTATTGGCAAAGCTGATAATAAACAGGTTGCTATTGAGTTAGCACAGCGAGAGGCTTATGCTAACGTTTCTCGGGTGTTGAATAATGCAGTATTGGATGAGGCAGAGCGAGGAAATGTGGTAAATAATGGTCATGTACAACAAGCCTTAACCACTCATTGGAAACAAGTGAGTACAAGTATTCAAAAGGGATGTGAGCCGTTTGGAAATACAACAGTCGAATACAATCCTTCAACCCATATGTATGAAGCTATCTGTAAAGTCGGCATTCGAGGTGATCGATTTACTCAGTTGCTAAATACTGCCGGGTATTTCAAACCATCAGATCTTACCGGCGATGAGCTGGAACAGTTTGTCAAAGCCAATCAATCAATAATGGAGGCGGCGCGTGGCAATTAAAAAGAGTTATAAATGAAGAGAACAAGCGTCATATTGCTTCTTTTTTGTACTTTCCTTAGTGTAAATGCGCAGGAATGCCCACCTGAATGGGTGAAGTACACATTTGGTGGATATTTTTATAATATTCAAAGTGATCATAAAAATGTACGTCAAACGGAAACAGAATTCAAAAATTATCTTCTGAATACGGCACGAGCAAATCTTGCTAAACAAATAAAAGTTACTGTGCATGATTCATCGGAGATCAAAAAATCTGCAGTGGATGGAAGATCAGCTTTAATATATACTTCCAATACCAAGTTCTCGACAGACCTCAATATGAAGCTTGTGGAGACGAAGACGCTTTATAATCCGGATTCCAGAGAAGGTTGTGCTATAGCATATATCGATCGTGACGCTGCACATAATTTTTACAAAAATGAACTTACTCTTGCAGAGAACAAGATAAATAATTCTATAATGATTGCAAATAATTATCTTGCAACTGGTTTTAAGAGAAAAGCACAGTCGGAGTTAGACTCGATATTAAAATATTTAGATTCTGTAGAAGAGTCTCTTTTCTGGTTAAATATTTTCGGAGCAACACCATCAGAGCTATCAGATTGGCAAGATATTTTCAACCATGCGGAACAAGATATTAAATGCACACTTGCAGAGTTAAAATATGCAAATGTTATCTATCTTTCTTGTTCGGCTGACATATTTGGGAAATCGTATCCCACGCTTCAAAATGAACTGAAAGGAGTTCTTTCATCCGAAGGTTGTAGTTTTACGGATAATCCTTTAGAGGCAGATTGGGATATTCGGATCAGATGTTCAGCGCAAGAATACAATACTGTGAGAATAGGTAATGTTAGTTCTTACCTATCGTATGTAAATGCATATGTATCAATAGATAAAGTTTATTCATCACAACGAATATATGAAGATGAAGTATCCTGCAAAGGTGGGCATAATTTTAGCTATTCAGATGCAGCAAGGATAGCATATGACGAGATCAAGGAAACTTTGGAAAAAAATATAAAAAATTATATCTTACAATGAAAAAATTTTTGTTTACAGTAATGAGCATGCTTCTCATCTCCTTATCTGTTATGGCCAATGACTCAAAACTCCGAGTAGCAATATTTGACCCTATCGTAAGCTCTACGAATATGGACAATGACATAATGTCTTCTATTCGAGAAATCATAACATCAACGATTGTCAATTCCGGTAAGTACAACACTGTAGAACGTTCACTTCTTGAAAAAGTTTTTCAAGAACAAGCCTTTTCCAATTCCGGTGTAGTAGATGATAGTAATGCTGTTGAAATTGGTAAGCTGACAGGAGCTAACAAAGTTGTTGTATCACTTGTAAGCCCCTCTGGGTCAAAAACTATGTTTAGCGGCACTAAACACATGGTTTCCATTAAAATTATTGATGTCAAGACTGCTAATATTGATAAGCAGAAGGTTAAAGTGATAAAGACAGGCGACTTGCTGAATGAGATAGCTGCTATTACCAAGGAACTTGTCAACGTTGATGAAGCTGTTGTTCCTGAGCAAACCAATATGAATTTTAAAGCAGAAAAATCTAAAACTGATTCAGATTCTGAATTTGTGTTACACCTCGCCCCCGGATATGTTCCAAGTGATGTGTCACATAAAGACAACTATATCGAAGTTATCCTGAATGGAGATGTAGTCGGTGGAGGAACATTGTCAGAAGGTTTTGACATTAGAATAAAAGAAAAAAAACATAAGAAATACAAGCTTGAAATACGACCTACATCCACTTCAGAGGATGGGAAAATAGATACTAAATCAGGCAAGACTCAATACAATATAGATACTTTTAAAAAACAGAGGTTTGAGTTTATGTTGCAGTCTCAGCGTAAAGGAAAGTGGACAATTTATACTGTCCGTCTCAAATAATTTTATGGCTTAAGTATGTCGTAAAATTATTTTATACTAAGACGTATGGACAAAATTGATATTGAGTTCAGATTTAAGAGCAACCAGTCTGAAGAAAAATAATCCACAGGTCTGAGCTATTCGCTCTTGATGATTCTCTACATAATTATGCTTATATAACGCATAAACCTATGTAAAATATTGATATAAAACTACTTCAATAGTTGATCAAATTAAACGTATATTATCTGCGCCGACAAATCTGAGTCGATTTGGGTGCGGATTGAGGGAGTGATGCAGGCATCGTGACCGAGCGACAAAGCAGAAGCGGCTGGAATCGGCAAGTGGAGGATATACGAGATCATCTACTTTCAGTGAGGTTGTTATTATATCGTTTTTATTTGAACAGATACTTAACTATTGATTGTGAAAAGAATCATGATAATGATTCTTCTGAGTCTTGCGGTCCTGTTATCAACCTACGGACAGGGCCGCAATTCTTTTGAAGAATATAGGACAAAGATTGATACAGAGTTTGATAAATACAGTAAAGGGAAACAGAAGGATTTTGAAGACTATCGAAGGAAAAGAAATGAAGAGTTTGCCGAATATCTCAGGAAAACTTGGATAGGGAAAAAAGCAAAACCTAAAATTGACCCACCGAAAGATGAAAAGAAGCCTCCTGTCATGTATAATAAGGATCAGCTTGTTCCGGTGATACCTAATACCTTGCCTTTCGATGAAGTTATTTCTATTCCTAATCCTGAGCCTCAGCCACAACCGATGGAGCCAATTAAAGAGGTTACGTCTCCCTCGCCAATCCCTAATAAGGAAACCAAACCAAATCCAACTTCGGTAAATCCAACATTACCTACTCAAAAATTTTTTCTGTATGGTACTGAGGTTGGCGTAAGATTTGACAAAAATAAAGCATTTAGATTGACTGATATTTATGAGAATTCCGTAGCGGATGCTTGGTTGAGACTTTCAGGTGATGATTATACCAACTTGGTGGTAGATTGTCTTAAACTTCGAGATGATTTGAAGCTTGGTGACTGGGCTTATCTTACTATGATCAAAAAAATGGCGGAATCCCTTTTGGGAAAGAATACCAACGAAGCAACCTTACTGACAGCTTTCGTGTATAGCCAGTCTGGTTATAAGATGAGATTGGCAAATGAGAATGGAATATTGAGGATGCTCTATGCTTCCAAGCACATGATTTTCGATCATCCTTATTACTATCTTGATGGTGATTATTTCTATTGCTTCGATGCAAGTCCCCAATCGTTGAAAATTGCTGAAATCAGGTACCCAAACGAAAGAGCATTGTCCCTTATACTGTCCAGTCAGCCAAAACTTGCTAATATACAAGGAAGTAAAAAGATAAGGAATTCAAAGAGATATCCGGAGATTAATACGAATGTATCGGTCAATACAAATTTGCTTGACTTCTATACAGATTATCCCACTTCAATGTTGGGTGACAACATTGTGACGAAATGGGTTGTCTATGGTAATATTCCGCTTAGCGAGGATGTGAAGCTGCAGCTTTACCCTGCATTAAGGGAAGCGATACGGAATTGCAGTAAAAAAGAAGCTGTAGAGAAACTTTTGAATTATGTGCAGACTGGATTTGAATATGAGTATGATGACAAGGTTTGGGGACATGACCGTCCGTTCTTTGCGGAAGAATCGTTGCACTATCCGTATTGTGATTGTGAGGATAGAGCAGTTTTGTTTTCCAGGCTTGTAAGGGATTTGTTAGGACTTGACGTAGTACTGGTGTTTTATACTGGTCATCTCGCTTCAGCAGTGGAATTCCCTGGAGAAGTATTTGGTGATTATATAAGCTATAACGATAGAAATTTTACTATTTGCGATCCTACGTATATTGGAGCACCGATTGGATTGACTATGCCTAACATGGACAATACTAATGCTAAGGTGATTCTTTTAGGTAAATAATTCCTAAGCCTACTCAGTCTCCCGCCGTCCGAGCATACTCGTTATCCCGCTTTCCGCATCCGGTTTGTCCCCCGTCAGCCGAGTATGCTCGGCATAAGAATCTATCATTTTATCAGAATAAGGGGCTGACAATATTTTCCCATGGTAACTTTGCTCTTGGAAACTAATGTTTCCTCACGGGGGCCCGAGGCGATAGGCCCACCCCGTGCTATTGCCTGCAGTGCCGGACAAGTCGCTGACAACGTCGACAACGATGTCCCCCCGGCTCTCCGAGCCATAGAAAGAGCACAATTACTTCCTGCCACACCCCGTGGATCTTTCAATCCGAATGGTTTGTCTCCGGTGTAAGTCGCTTGCGACTTTATCCGAAAGGCTTTATTTCGTGAAGGCTCTCCGGACAGTCAATGCTTCAATGCTATGCATTGATAGGCCTGAGGCCATAGGGCCCACTATCATGATAATTGATCATTGACCTATAGAGCATCGACCCTGACGGCCGCGACATAGAATCATTCGCCGCCCTATGCTCTCCCGTCATATGGTGACGGACTCATCTCCAATGTAATGAATCATTCCGCATTTCTATATTCCAAGCGCGTAGATAGAGGATATTCCCCCTCCGCCTGCGCGCTTTTCTTGTGGATTTCTTTACTGCGATAGCGGAGTTAATTAATACTTAATTCTCAATTCCCAAATTCCAATTCTCAATTATTTTTTGCATATTAGCCAATAATTTTGTACTTTTGCAAGTTGAAAGGGAATGACATGGGATGC
>JAIEBK010000079.1:10245-23277 GCA_029070945.1 Muribaculaceae bacterium | reverse complement strand
GTGGAGGTGGAGGGGTTTGAACCCTCGTCCAAACGCGGAATCAATAAGTTTTCTACATGCTTAGTCATCGACTTGGTTTTCGAGATGTGGCAGGCTCGCGACCACCAACCACATCCTTAGCCTTTAAATCTCGGAAAGAAGTCAAGGCTACCTCTCTCCTATTTCCGAATTTCTCAGCACCGCTTTGTCCAAACGTCTCGGAACAGGGCAATGGAGCGATGTCTCGTTCAACTCACTTTGAGCCGAATAAAGGGATCCTACTGTGCTTCAGATCACGCAGCGAGAGCGTAATTGTTATTTTCGCCAATTATAGTTCGATACGTCGGTATTAAAGAGCTTACGCATCAAGGCTCTGCATGCTTGCTTACCGCTTCTACACGCTGTCAAAGCCAGTCACCCCCTTTTATGGGTTGCATTTGCGGTTGCAAAGTCATAAACGTAAAAACGACGAAGATTGTTTAAGAAAAAACGGAGGAATTAGAGAAATCCCTCCGTTTTAACTTATTTTAACCTTTCTTCTGTTCCTTAGCCCAGGTGTCACGCAAGCCGATAGTCTTATTAAATACAAGATGACCATCCTTGCTGTCCGGGTCTACAGTATAGTAACCAAGACGCTGGAACTGGAAATGATCGCCAGGCTTGGCATTGGCTGCAAGCCACGGCTCGACCATGACGTTCTCCCTCACCTTAAGGGAGTCCGGATTGAGAAGATCACGGAAGTCTCCCTCTTCTGCCGAAGGATTCTCTACAGAGAAGAGACGGTCGTAATCACGGACCTCAACCTTTACGGCGGTAGGAACGCTCACCCAATGCAGTGTGCCCTTCACCTTTCGGTCTGCGCCGGGAAGACCGTTGCGCGTGTCGAAGTCAACATCTGCGTGGATGGCGGTTATGTTGCCGTCCTCATCCTTGTCTACACCTGTACACTTTACGATATATGCACCTTTAAGGCGAACCTCATTACCCGGACTCATACGGAAGAACTTCTTTGGAGGATTCTCCATGAAATCCTCCCTCTCGATCCATAACTCACGGCTGAAAGGCATCTCATGCTTTCCGGCAGCCGGATCCTCGGGATTGGAGTCAAGAAGCATTACCTCCGTCTTATCCTCGGGATAGTTGTCAAGAATGAGCTTCACAGGATTCTGCACCGCGCACACACGGGTGGCGGTAGCGTTCAGATCCTCGCGCACAGAGTGTTCAAGAAGCTCGATATGGTTGAGTGCCTCGTATTTCGTGTATCCGATACGGTTCACGAAATTCTTTATAGCAGATGGAGTATAACCACGGCGGCGAAGTCCGCAGAGGGTCGGCATACGGGGATCATCCCAACCGCGTACAAGGCCTTCCTTGACAAGCTGGAGCAGCTTGCGTTTGCTCATCACCGTATATGTAAGGTTAAGACGGTTGAACTCTATCTGTCGCGGACAGTATGACTCATCGGCCAGTTCCTTCACGAAATACTCATAAAGCGGACGATGAGGAACGAACTCAAGAGTACATATTGAATGGGTCACTCCCTCGAAATAGTCGCTCTGGCCATGTGCGAAATCATACATCGGATATACTTTCCAGGTTTCGCCTGTACGCCAGTGGGGCGTCTTGATGATACGGTACATGATCGGGTCGCGGAAGTGCATATTGTCGCTTGCCATGTCTATCTTGGCGCGCAGCACCATGCTTCCCTCCTCAAATTCTCCGCGATTCATAGCCTCAAAAAGGCGAAGGTTCTCCTCTATAGGACGATCGCGATAAGGTGAGTTCTGACCCGGCTGTGTCGGAGTTCCCTTCTGGCGTGCGATCTCTTCGCTGCTCTGCTCGTCTACGTAAGCCTTTCCTTCCTTTATCATCCTTATCGCAAGATCCCACAGCTGTGGAAAATAGTCGGACGCATAGTAGAGGCGGTCGCCCCAGTCGAAGCCAAGCCAGTGAATGTCGCGCATGATGGCCTCCACATATTCGGTATCCTCCTTCTGAGGATTGGTGTCATCGAAACGAAGGTTGCAGGTACCGCCAAACTTTTCAGCGGCGCCGAAATCCATGATGATAGCCTTGGCATGGCCTATGTGGAGATAGCCGTTGGGTTCGGGCGGGAAACGGGTGTTAAGACGTCCACCGTTCTTTCCTGCCTCGAGGTCTTCCTTGATGTACTGCTCCACAAAGTTAAGACCAGATTCATTCTCTTTGATTTCTTCAGTAATTTCTGCCATAATCGGATTAAATTTACGGATCAACAGAGCGCTCTTCAAGGGAGCGCGTCATTGATTCCTGCTAAAACGGTTAAAATCGCCTACAAAATTAATAAAATAAGGCGTAATGACAAAAAAAATGCGGCATATGCCGCATTTTTTTATATTTCAATGTTCATGTATCGCTGACAAATCATACAAATATCAGGAAAGCGCTGCGCGGAGACGCTTACGCGCGAAGAAGATACGGCTCTTGACTGTACCCACGGGAAGATTGAGATGCTCGGCGATCTCGCTGTATTTATAGCCGGCCACATGCATGTTGAAGGGAACTCGGAATTCCTCGTCAAATGTAGCAAGGATTGCGTTGATCTCCTTTACGGTCATACTGCCGTCGGGAGTCTCGAGAGCTGATTCCTGAGATGTATTGAGGTGATATAGGTCTTCGGTTGTGTCTACGATAGTTGCCTGGCGAACGGTCTTGCGGTAGTTGTTGATGAAGATGTTGCGCATGATCGTCATCACCCACCCCTTGAAATTCGTTTCCGAAGTGAACTTCTCCTCGTTGTCGAGAGCCTTGAGAGTGGTATCCTGAAGAAGATCAGCGGCTGCCTCGCGATCAGCAGTAAGCTGATATGCGAAGTTCATCAGATTCGACTGAAGGTTGATGAGGTTCTTGCGGAATGAGTTATTAGATGCCATTTGTCGTTGTTGTTTTAAAAAACTTGTTTTAGAAAATAGATTTTATTCATTGTTCACCTGTATAACGCAGCATCTTTTCCTATTGTTTCAGTTTTTTTCGCAAAAACAGCATTATTCATTGAACAATTTTACAATTAATTATATATCAATATATTATATGCGATTAAATTAATATATCATTTGTAAAACAACGTGAAACAGACCTGCAACAAATATGCAACAAAATAGTTCATGAGGTTTGGCACATTAGGATTTTTTTGCTAATTTTGCACTCGTAAAAAGTTATCTATGAGATTTGACGAACTTCTTGAAAACGACGACCTGCTCGACGCTCTATGGGACATGCACTTCGATGAATGCACCCCGATCCAGGAGCAGGCGATTCCGGCTGTCCTCGACGGGCAAGACTTACTTGCCTGCGCTCAGACCGGTACGGGCAAGACAGCGGCCTACCTTCTTCCGGTGATCGACATATTATCATCCTATGATTATCCTAAAGACGCTGTCAACTGCGTCATCATGGCTCCTACCCGTGAACTCGCACAGCAGATCGACCAGCAGATGCAGGGCTTCTCATACTTCCTTCCCATCAGCAGTATGCCTGTATATGGAGGCACGGACGGACACACCTACGACCAGCAACGCCGGAGTCTCAAGGCCGGTGCTGACGTGGTTATCGCAACTCCGGGCCGACTCCTTGCACATCTCTCCATGGGGTATGTAGACCTTTCAAAAGTTTCTTTCTTCATACTTGACGAGGCCGACCGTATGCTTGACATGGGATTCTACGACGATATCATGCAGATTGTAGCCAGACTGCCTAAAAAACGGCAGACACTCCTATTCAGCGCCACAATGCCTCCTAAAATACAGCAACTCGCTTCAAGCATCCTCGACAATCCTCATGAGATAAAGCTTGCGGTGTCGAAACCTGCTGAAAAAATAAGCCAGCAGGCATATGTGTGTTACGAAACCCAGAAACTACCTATCCTGAAACATATCTTCAAGCAGACTCCTCCTGACAAGGTGATAGTCTTCTCATCATCCAAACTTAAGGTCAAGGAGCTGGCACGTGCTCTCGGCAAAGAGAATTATAAAATAGGTGAAATGCACTCCGACCTTGATCAGGACAGGCGTGAGGATGTGATTCTTGACTTCAAAAGCGGAAAGATCAATGTGCTGGTGGCCACTGACATCATGGCGCGAGGCATAGACATAGATGATATAGAGCTCGTAGTCAACTATGATGTCCCACGTGAAGCTGAGGATTACGTTCATCGAATCGGAAGAACTGCCCGGGCCGACCGGGAAGGAAAAGCCATAACATTCATATCGGAAAAAGAAATCGGAAAGTTCAAACGCATAGAGAAATTTCTTGAGAAGCCGGTGAAGAAGGCTGATATTCCTGAAGATATAGGAGAGGGACCTTCATATTCGTCTGTGTCAGGAAAGGGAAGACATGGTAAAAAAGAATTTCATGCAAAAAACAGGAAAAACCATAGAGACCGCAGACACAGAACAGGACACGGCAGTCAAAAGACGGCAAAACCGGAGAGGGAGATAAAGAATGTAGCGGCACAGAAAAAGGAGGGTTAATCCCTCCTTCATTAAGAGAAGTAAAGTTATGGATTATATGTAGACTCGATCGGGTTTTCAACAAACCCTCTCTATAGGATATATATCTTGTCAGTCTGTATTCTGTTCTTTACTTTTCATCAGTAAAACGCATGAAACAAAAAAAAGTAAACAAAAATCGGTGTTAAATTTTCTTATATCGTCTTAATATATTAATTTTGTGCTTGAATGTCTCGACGCCTTTTTTTCCGGGCTTGACCATCAATACTCTATAAACAAATGAGCTATAAGCAGTCTAACAACAACATATATCGCAACTACGAATCCATGAGTGCCGTCAATCCAGTCAACGGCATTATGTCGGAAGTAGCACCAGACTTCAACTTTGGAAATGCGGTCATAAACGAACGAAACATGCCGGTGGTGCCGGTGCGCAATATCGTACTGTTCCCTTTCATTACGGTGCCACTCTCCGTCACAGATCCGGGTACCCTCGATGTGTTGAGTCTGGCCCACAAAAATCAGGAAGCAGTGATAGCGCTCACGGTAAAGCCGGAGACAGAGAACATCACGGGAAAAGATTTACATAGAATAGGTGTCATTTGCGTTGTAGCGCGTATTATGGAGATGCCGGATGGAAGCTACACCGCTTTCATGGTAGCAGCCAACCGTGCGAAAGCCCTAAGGATAACGTCAAAGGAAAATGGATTTTTCGCCCGTGTGGAATATCTGCCGGAGCTTATTCCCCAGGAAGAAGACATGGAACTGGCAGCTATCTTTTCTTCCGTCAACGACTCATTCTCAGAAATACTGAATCTTTTCAGCGAAGACGAGACAAAGGAGCTGAAATATGCCCTGTCGCAATTCAGCAGTCCTTTCAAGCTGATGAACTTCATCATCTGTAATTCTCCCATCTCGCTTGAAGACAAACAGAAACTTCTTGAAGAGTCAGACATCAAGGCGAGGGGATCGATGCTTTTGCAGATGCTTGACACCGCATTCCAGATGCTTCAGCTCAAGGTCGACATCCAGGAACGCACCCGGGAAGATCTAAGCCGGCAGCAACGTGACCAATTCCTACAGCAACAGCTGAGAGCTATAAAGGAAGAACTCGGCGATAATCCGGAGGAAAGCGATGAGGCGGAACTTGCCGCTAAAGCTGAAAAGATGGTATGGAGCGATGAAGTGAAGAATCATTTTGACAAAGAACTGAAGAAACTCGGTCGTTTCATGTCGTCAACGCCGGAATATGGTATCCAGTATACCTATCTTAATACACTTCTTTCCCTCCCATGGGACAAAAAGAAGGACTCCCCTATTGATCTCGACCGGGTGGAGGAAGTGCTCAATCAAGACCACTACGGACTTGACAAGATAAAGGACAGGATTCTTGAACAAGTGGCTGTAATGAAGCTCAGAGGCGACCTGAAGGCACCGATCCTTTGTCTTTACGGTCCTCCCGGAGTAGGCAAGACATCTCTCGGCAAGTCTGTGGCGGAAGCGCTCGGAAGGGACTATGCGCGTATTTCGCTCGGCGGCCTCCATGACGAGGCAGAGATCCGGGGACACCGACGCACATATATCGGCGCCATGGCGGGCCGTATCATCGCCGCACTTGAAAAGACTGAGAGCAATAATCCTGTCATAGTTCTTGATGAGATTGACAAGATAAGCAAAGATATCAAGGGAGATCCTTCCGCTGCATTGCTGGAAGTACTTGACCCGGAACAAAACTCCCGATTCCACGATAACTACATCGATATAGACTATAATCTCTCCGATATCCTCTTTATCGCAACCGCCAACACCCTCGATTCTATCTCAACTCCGCTTCTTGACCGCATGGAGCTTCTCGAAGTGAGCGGATACATAGCTGAGGAAAAACTGGAAATCGCAAAAAGGCATCTCCTCCCGAAGGCGCTCAATGATCTCGGGTTTGAGACAGATGATGTTAATATCACCGACGAAGGCTTTGGATTCATCATCGAACGATATACGAAGGAATCAGGGGTGAGACAGCTTGACAAAACCATACGCCGGCTTCTGCGTCGCCTGGCACGGCTCAAGGCTTCATCAAGACCTCTTCCCGAGAAAATAGGAGCCAAGGAAGTAAAGGAGATACTTGGAAAGGAACTCTATGTCAAAGAGATTTATGAAGGAAACGACTACATCGGAGTTGTCACCGGACTCGCATGGACCGCTGCCGGAGGTGAGATTCTTTTCATCGAGTCCTCGCTGTCAAAGGGGAAAGGAGAGAAACTGACTCTGACAGGCAACCTTGGCGACGTAATGAAGGAATCGGCCACCATAGCCCTTCAGTATATAAAGGCTCACGCAGATGAATTAGGAATCGACAATGCGCTTTTCACAGAAAACAATGTGCATATCCATGTTCCGGAAGGTGCGATTCCGAAAGACGGTCCGTCAGCAGGAATCACTATGGTAACGTCACTGATATCTGCCTTCACCGGAAAAAAGGTCAGGGAAAAGACAGCCATGACAGGAGAGATGACACTGCGTGGGAAAGTGCTTCCTGTAGGAGGCATCAAAGAGAAGATCCTTGCCGCCAAACGATCAGGTATTACGGATATTGTGCTCTCTGCCGAAAACCGTCGTGACATCGAGGAGATTGAATCCATCTATCTTAACGGAATCAACTTCCACTATGTCAATAACATAAGTGAGGTTATAGACTTCGCGATACTTAAATAAAAAGATCTCAATAAGTTTTTTTAACTATATTATCGTGTTTCTTATTTGGAAACACGATTTTTTTTTTGTAACTTTGCACAATAAAATTAGAAATTTATCGTATACAGTAATCTTTAAACAAGAAGCCTATCGAAAGAAATATACTTAACGTATTAATCAGTAAGACAATGGCAAACTATGGAAGCATGACCGACGAACAACTGGTCAGAGCTTACGCAGACGGCAACAATGAGGCTTTCGACTCTCTGCTCAAGCGTCATCAGGAAAAGACTTTCAACTATATTCTTCGTGTCGTAAAGAATGAGGATATAGCGAATGACATATTTCAGGAAACCTTCGTGAAGGCGATTATGACCATCAAGCAAGGGCGCTATACTGAGAATGGTAAGTTCCCGGCATGGATTTCGAGAATAGCACACAACCTAATCATTGACTATTACCGTCAGGAAAAATCCGAAAACGTGCAGAGCACTGACATTGAGGACATCGACATTCTCAATAAAAAGGAACTTTGTGAAGGCACGATTGAAGACCGGATCATATCAGAGCAGATACGTGATGATGTAAAGATGCTCGTCACCCAGCTGCCTGAACTCCAGCGCGAAGTACTGACCATGCGCTATTACCAGAATCTATCATTCAAGGAAATAGCGGACAAGACCGGTGTCAGCATCAACACTGCCCTCGGCAGGATGCGCTACGCCATCATCAATCTGCGCAGAATCGCGGAGGAAAAAGATGTGGCGCTGACTTTCTGACACACTATTTAAATCAAGATTAATAAATTCAGGCTCCTGACTTAAAAATCAGGAGCCTGCATTTATTTCTTATTTATATTTTCGATAAAACGATGATCTCTTAAATGTACAATAAATCTAATAAATTTTGTCAAAAAAAGAATCAAACAATATCACTTGCTCAGACGTTATAATGGCAGAAATAACCAATGTAATAAAGAATCTATATTATGAAAACATTTGATAAGGCAATCAAGGAATCTATCCCTACACTTGTAGTATTCATGCATCATGGCAGTCAGGATGCTGTTGAGGTAAAATACATCGTTGACGGTGTGAAGTCAAAATATAACGGTAAGGCAAATGTTGTAAAGGCCGATGACCCATACGGCAAGCTTAAAGTCTCATACCGTCTGGAGGAGTATCCTACATATATCCTTTTCAAGGAAGGACAGGAACTCATGAGGGAAAGCGGAAGGAAGACAGAAAGTCAGCTTGAAGAAATGATCGACAGAGCTCTTTAAGCCGAATAAAACATAAAAAATATGAGTCCGGAGAATTTGTTTCGGACTCTTATTTTTTACCCTTAACTTACAATATGCGCCGTATTGCCTGCGTTATGTAAATGTAATTATTAACATATCTTGCCTATGACAAACGGTTCTACTGCTATTTTGTCATCATCATCAGGTCAACAGTCTATGAAATCACCACGCAGATCTACCATTGAAATGATCCGTCAGTTCGCACGGACATGTATCTCGATCAAAGACATGAATTTTGATGTAATGATGGCCAACTGAAACAAAAATCACTCCTCGAAAGGAGTGATTTTTGTTTCATAAGCTAAGATAAGTATTATTTACGTTTTTTCATACGCACTACGTTTTCCACATGGTGTGTATGAGGAAACATATCGACCGGCTGAACATCCGTCACTTCATAGAATTCATCCATGAGTGCGAGATCTCTCGCCTGAGTAGCAGGATTGCAGCTCACGTATACGATAGTCTCGGGAGAAGCATTAAGTATGACTTTCACTACGTCCTCATGCATGCCGGCTCTTGGAGGATCGATGATCATAATATCGGGAACACCATGAGTGGCAACAAAATCATCGGTAAGTATATCTTTCATGTCTCCGGCAAAGAAGAGCGTATTGTCAAGTCCGTTGACAGCAGCATTAAGCTTCGCGTCATCAATGGCAGCCTCTACATATTCAATTCCTATGACTTTACGAGCACCACGAGCCACGAAATTTGCAATCGTCCCGGTCCCCGTGTATAAGTCATATACAAGTGGCTTATCCGACTCTCTTTTAGATCCGAATCGCAGGGCTTCTTCCGCCGTAAGCTCCTCACGGGGCGCGATACCCGCATACTTGCGTGCCACCTTGTATAGTTCATATGCCTGCAGTGAATTGGTCTGGTAGAAAGATTTTGCATTGACCCGGAATTTAAGACCTTCCATCTCCTCTTCGATATAATCCGGACCTTTCCAGGCCACAATCTCCTGGTCAGAGATCGTATCGTTGAGTTTCAGATTGACTACATAAAGCAACGATGTGATCTCGGGGAAAGAATGCTGCAGAAAATCCATTACAGTCCTTATCTTCTCAGGATCATCTTCACCAAACTGAATGCATACCATACACTGGCCGGTCGATGCAATCCGGATCATCAGTGTCCGAAGAAGGCCTCTGTTTTCCTTTATATTATAGAAAGAAAGACCTTTTTGTTCGGCAAAATCATAAAGGCTGTTACGGATTCTGTCGCCAAGTTCCGACTGAAGAAAGCATTCATCGATATGAAGCACCTTATCGAACGCACCGGGGATATGGAAACCCAGGGCATCAGGAGAATCGTCGAATATCTTACCGCTTTTCACATCCTCCCATGTGCGCCATTTCTTATCCGAGAAGGTGTATTCCATCTTATTACGGTATCTCCACGCCTCCTTGCTTCCGAGAGTCGGAGAAACTTCAGGAATAGAGATCTTTCCTATCCGGGTAAGTGCGTCCACCACAGTCTGGCGTTTGCAGTCAAGCTGCCTGTCATATGGAATATGCTGCCATTTGCAGCCGCCGCATACACCGAAATGCCGGCATTTCGGCTCGACACGCATAGAAGACGGAGTCACAAGCCGTTCGATATGACCTTCGGCGAAAGAATGCTTCTTACGGTCGATCTTCACGTCAGCCACATCCCCCGGCGCACCGTAAGGAATAAAAACCACGATCGGGGTTTCATCCTCCGGACGCATCTTCACTCGAGCAAGAGCCTTTCCCTCGGCAGCCATCGCTGTGATCTCCACATTTTCGAGAAGAGGCAGATATTTTGGTTTTCTTGCCATTTTATTCAATAACTATATCATAGTTTTCAAGCCAATCCATTGTCCTGGCGATGTAGTCTTCCATCACGACATCCTCCTCTACGAAAGGCACAGCCTTTCGATAGTCTTCCATTATCTTCTCAATGACAGGTGAAGACTTCAGGGGACGGCGGAAGTCGATTCCCTGGGCGGCGTTCATCAGCTCTATACCCGCTATGTACTGAAGGTTGGATATGATCTTATGGAGTTTGGTTGCGGAATTGGCACCCATAGAGACAAGATCCTCCTGTCCGTTACTGCTGACGATGGAATCACAGCTGGCCGGCCATGCATACATCTTATTCTGGCTCACCATTGAGGCTGCGGCATACTGAGGAATCATGAAACCGCTGTTCAGACCAGGTTTGGCAACAAGGAACTCCGGCAGGCCACGGAGTCCGAATATCAGCTGGGCCACGCGACGCTCAGAGATATTGCCAAGTTCATGGAGAGCGACTCCCATATAGTCGAATACAAGCGCAAGGGGTTCGCCATGGAAATTTCCGCCCGAGACCACAAGGTCTTCATCCGGGAACACAGTAGGGTTGTCAGTTACGGAGTTGATCTCGATGTGAAGAACCTCCGTCACGTGGCGCATCGCATCCTTGACGGCACCATGCACCTGAGGAATGCACCTGAAGGAATATGGATCCTGTACGTGCTCCTTTTCCCGGGCTATGATCTCACTGCCTGCAAGTATCTTACGGAATACCTCACCCGTCTCTATCTGGCCCTTATGAGGACGCACACGCTGTATGCATTCCCAGAAAGGCTCTATACGTCCGTCAAAAGCCTCAAGACTCATCGCCCCGAACAAATCAAAACAATTTACGAGATGCCATCCGTCGATGAGTGCCTTTATTCCATTTGCGCTCATGAACTGTGTTCCGTTGAGCAATGCGAGCCCTTCCTTGGATTTAAGTTTTATCGGTTTCCATCCGAAGCGGTCGAGGGCATCTCTACCGGCTGTCTTTTTCCCTTCTACCATCACATATCCCTCTCCGATCAACGGAAGAAAAAGATTGGCAAGTGGAGCAAGGTCGCCTGAAGCGCCAAGCGATCCACGGTCGTAGACCACAGGAAGCACATCATTATTGTAGAAGTCAAGGATTCTCTGTACAGTCTCTACCTGTACGCCGCTGAATCCCATTGAAAGGGCGTGGGCCTTCAGCAGAAGCATCAGTTTGACTACTGTTTTGTCTACGGGAGTACCTACAGAGCATGAATGGCTCTTTATGAGATTTTCCTGAAGGGTCACGAGATCCCCGGGAGCAATATGACGGTTGCAAAGTGAACCGAAACCTGTGGTGACTCCATATATCGGCACAGTATTCTCATCGGTCTTTGTATCGAGAAAGTCGCGGCAGTGCTGTATCTTATCAACCGCTTCCGGCGAAAGCGTCAGACGGGCATTGTCCTTCAGTATTCTTTCTATGAGGTCGTAGGTAAGAAGAGAACTTCCTACGGCGTATTCTGTCATTTTTTCCATTGTAATTTAAGAATCAAATAGTATGCGTCCCTTGGCGATAGTGGTCTTTACGCAATTCATTCCCACATAATAGGGCAGCATGTTGATATTGTCAAAGTCAAGGATAATCAGGTCACCGTCTTTGCCGGGCTGTATCGATCCCTTCCTGTCGGCGAGACCACATGCGGCGGCGCCGTTGAGTGTCAGAGCCGTAATAGTCTCCTCAACAGTCATGTTCATGTAAATGCATGAAAGAGCTATCGTAAGCGGAATAGAGCCAGAGAAGCAGCTTCCGGGATTCAGGTCGGTCGCAAGCGCTACCGCACATCCTCCGTCGATCATCCTGCGTGCAGGAGCATAAGGCTCCTTTAATGCGAATGCTGTAAGAGGAAGCAGTGTGGCTACAGTCCCCTGCTCCGCCATTCTCTTTATTCCCTCCTCGCTTACATGCAAAAGATGATCAGCGCTTACAGCCCCCAGCTCAGCCGCGAGTTCCGCTCCACCGAGCGGAACAATCTCGTCCGCATGGAACTTAAGCTTATATCCGAGAGCTTTTGCGGCCTCCATGAGTCTTCTTGAATCATCTATTTCAAAAACATTCTTTTCTGTGAATATATCACAGAATTTAGCAGCCTTCCTGAATTTCGGTAGCATGTCGCTGATAATCAGATCGACATATTCCGACGTTCTCCCCTTATACTCATCAGGCACGGCATGAGCTCCCAAGAACGTAGGGACCACTTCGATCCTCTTTTTTGCGGCAAGTCTCCCTATAGCCGCAAGCATCTTGGCTTCGGTCGCATAATCAAGGCCATATCCGCTCTTCACCTCTACTGTAGTGACACCCATGGAAATCATACGCTCCATCAGCCATTCGGCGTTCTCCACAAGATCTGCAACCGTAGCTTTTCTTGTTGCGTTGACGGTGCTCTGTATGCCACCGCCCTTCTCCATAATGCTCATGTAGGATGCTCCTTCAAGACGCATACGGAACTCGTCGGGTCGGAATCCGCCGAACACCATATGGGTATGTGAGTCTACGAAGCCCGGCATCACTACTTTTCCGTGGGCATCGATCTCCCTGAAAGTCGCACCGGTGCCAAAAAGAGAATATAGCTGACGCAACGGGTTGGAATTTCCGACATATCTTATTATGCCGTCTTTAATGAGGATGGCACCGTCTTCTATGATGTTAAGGCGTGACATACCGACACCTCTGACGGCTTCATTTCCGAGAGGAGTAACGATCGTGGCATGCTTTATATATAGATTTGACATC